>NZ_JAYSCO010000069.1:0-30632 GCF_041914865.1 Pseudoduganella sp.
CTACGGTTGGGCTCGTGTCCGATTGTCAGACCTGACCCCGAATTTATTCAGCCTTCCTTGTTGATGCGCGCGATCAGGGCGCCCAGCACGTCTTCCGCCATTTCATTTTCCACCTGGCAGGTGCCGGCGTTTTCGTGCCCGCCGCCGCCGTATTCCAGCATCAGCGCGCCGATATTGGTTTTGGACGTGCGGTTCAGGATCGATTTGCCGGTGGCGAATACGGTGTTCTGGTTCTTCAGCCCCCACAGCACGTGGATCGAGATGTTCTGCTCAGGATACAGGGCGTAGATGACAAAGCGGTTACCGGCGTAGATCGTCTCTTCGTTGCGCAGGTCGAGCACGACCAGGTTCTTGTGCACCGTGGCGCAGCGCTTGATCTGCTCTTTGCATTTCTCGGCATGCTCGAAGTACAGGTCCTTGCGCTCCTTCACGTCCGGCAGCGCCATGATCTGGTCGATCGTGTGCGAGCGGCAGTAGTCGATCAGGTCCATCATCAGGTTGTAGTTCGAGATGCGGAAGTCGCGGAAGCGGCCCAGCCCCGTGCGGGCGTCCATCAGGAAGTTCAGCAGGTCCCAGCCTTGCGGGTTGAGCACTTCCTCGCGGCTGAACTGGGCCGAGTCGCCTTTGTCCACCGCCAGCATCATGTCGTTCCAGGCCGAGGGGAACTTGTTGCCGCCGCCGTAGTAGTCGTACACCACGCGTGCCGCTGACGGGGCGTTGGGGTCGATGATGTGGTTCTGCCGGTCGCCCGTGTTGCGGATGGTCTCGGACAAGTGGTGGTCGAAGGCGAGATGGGCGCCGGCCACATAGGGGAGATTGGTGGTGATATCGCGGCTGCTGATCGCGATCTTCCCGTCCTGCATATCTTTGGGGTGCACGAACAGGATCTCGTCGATCAAGTCCAGGTGCTTGAGCAGCACCGCGCACACCAGGCCATCAAAATCACTGCGGGTAACAAGGCGAAACTTCATGGAAGACACCCCTATCGCTGATAAGTTGGAACCCCATAGTACCGTGAAGCCTCAGAGCCTGTCGAGCCGACCGGCAAAGTCCATGGCCTGCATTTGACCAAGCACGTAGTCGACGAAGGCGCGCGTCTTGGCCGGCAGCAGCTTTTTGCTTGAGTAGTAGATGGATAGCGGCCCCACTTCGGCATGCCAGCCGGGCAGCAGGCGCACCAGCCGGCCCGCTTCCAGCAGCGGCGCGGCGTGGGGTCCGGGCAACAGGGCCACGCCCAGGCCCATGCAGGCCGCCTGCGCCATCGCTTCCGGGTCGTCGAAGGTGGCGATGGTGCGGAATTCGGCCAGCGCCTCCTCCCCTGCCGCGTTGCGCAGCAGGTAGTCGCGCAGGCGCCCGCTTTCGGCGGAGCGGCGCGCAATGCCGTCCCAGCCGGCCAGCTGCGACGGGTGCTGCGGCAATACGCGTCCCGCGAGGTAGTCCGGCGCCGCCACCGCCAGGATGCGCGGGCGTCCCAGCTCGCGCGCCACCACGCCCGGCGCCAGTTCGATGCCGCCGCCGATCGCCACGTCGTAGCCCTCGCCGATCAGGTCCACCGTGCGGTTGTCGAAGCGCCAGTCGTGCTGCACCGCCGGGTAGCGCTCGATGAAGCCTTTCAGCAGCGGCAGGATGTACATGCGCCCTACGCCGTGCGCCACCGCCACCTTCAGCGTGCCGGCCGGCTCGCCGGCGTCCTGCGCGGCGCCGGCCATGGCGCCCTGCAGCTCGGCCAGCGGGGCGCGCACCTGCTGCAGCAGGCGCTCGCCGGCTTCGGTCAGGGCCAGGCGGCGCGTGCTGCGCTGGAACAGGCGCACGCCGAGGCGCGCTTCCAGCCGCGCCACATTCTTGCTGACGGCGGCCGGCGTCATGCCGAGGCGGCGCGCCGCTTCGGAAAAACCGCCGCCCTCGGCGCTCTGCAGGAAGGACTCAAGCAGGTTCAGTGGCAACATTTTAAAACTTTGGTTGAAAGTGATAGTCCATATTACCAGCTAGTCACCATGTAATGGACGGGACATACTGGCTCCATCAACAACCAAGGAGCAAACCATGAACAAAATCGCTTTCGTTACCGGTGGTTCGCGCGGCATCGGTGCCGCCATCGTGCGCCGCCTCGCCAAAGACGGCGCCACCGTCGCCTTCACCTACCAGAGCTCGGGCGCGGCAGCCGATGCGCTGGCCAGCGAGATTACCGCTGCCGGCGGGACCGCCGTGGCGCTGCAAGTCGACGCGTCCGACGCCGCAGCCACCCGCGCAGCCATCGACGGCATCGCGGCCCGTTTCGGCCGCATCGATATCCTGGTCAACAATGCCGGCGTGCTGCACCTGGGGGATGTGTCGGAACTGACGCTGGAAGCCTTTGACCACACCATCGCCGTCAATGTGCGCGGCGTGTTCGCGGCGACGCAGGCGGCAGTGGCGCACATGCAGGCTGGCGGGCGCGTGATCAATATCGGCTCCACCAACGCCGAGCGCATGCCCTTCCCTGGCGGCTCGATTTACGCCATGAGCAAGTCGGCGCTGACCGGCCTGGTGCAGGGCCTGGCGCGCGACCTGGGCCCGCGCGGCATCACCATCAACAATGTGCAGCCTGGCCCGGTCGATACCGACATGAACCCGGCGCACAGCGATTTCGCCAAGGGCCTGCACGAGCTGATGGCGATCAAGCGCCATGCGCGCGGCGAGGAGATCGCCGGGATGGTGGCCTACCTGGCCAGCGAGGAAGCGGGCTACGTGACCGGCGCCGGCCTCAATATCGACGGCGGGTTCGCCGCCTGACCTTCCGGGTAAAGCCGTGCCAGCACGTGGGCCGTGATCGCGGTGACCACGGCGCTGGCCGGCGCCAGGTCGCGCTCCTCCTGCTCGCGCAGCGTTTTCCACAGCGCGGCCACCTCGGCCTCGTGCAGCGCCACCGCCTGCTCCACCTCCTGCTGCCAGAACGGCGGCGCTTCGCTTTCCACGAAATTGCCGCGGCCGCGCCCGAAGTGGGCCACGGCCAGGTAGCGCAGCACGCTCGACACCAGCAGCGTGCGCAGGAAGTCGTCGGACAGGGTAATGGTCGGCACGTCGCGGTCCATGCTGGCGTTGAAGCCCCAGGCGGCGCCGGCAAAGGTGAGCGCGCCGATCACGCCGCCCAGCAGCGCGCCGGTGCCCAGCGTCAACCCGCCCGCCGCCAGGTCGGCCGACAAACCGGTGGCCGCGCCGGACACGATGGCGCCCAGCAGGGCCGCCTGTCCTTTATCCACCGGTGCCAGCACCTGGAAGTTCTTGCTGACGCGGGCATTGATCTTGGGCGCTTCGCTCGGGTCCAGCTTGTGCAGCGCCAGCAGGTTGACCGTGGCCTGGCCGATTGACAGGTTAAGGCGCGCCACCAGGGTGTTCATGGCGCGCTCCTGGCGCTTGCGGTCTTCGCCCTTGCCGATGCCGATGATCTTCAGCGCGGAGGCGATCACGCCGCGCTCCACCGCGTCCACCACCTGCTTGTCGTGCGCCGCGTCGGCCAGCTGCTGCGCCATCACCGCCATGGACTGCCTGAAGCGGCGCGTATTGGTTTCTTCCCACACCGAGAACAGGCGTTCGTAGGCGGCCTGCTTGTCGGGCCCGACCAGCGCGCCCAGGGCGTCGTAGAACACGCGCTCATGCACCCAGCAGCGGGCAAAGGCGTCCAGCGGCAGCACTTCGCGCACCTGGCCAAACTGCAGCATATGGTCTTTCCAGCGCAGCAGCTCGGCCTGTTCTTCCGCCAGCGGGCGCGGTGGCCCCATCTGGTTCAGCAGCACCAGCACCGGCTTGCCGAGCCAGTCCAGGATGCGCATTTCGGCCGGGATGTAGCCGGCGTCGCCCGGGCTTTCCGTCGAATTGACGAGATAGAGCACCACGTCGGCCTCGTCGCGCGCGGCGCGCAAAGCCTGCTGGCTGAGCCAGAACGGGCGGTCGCGGTAGCGGTCCACCACTTCGCGCAGGAACCAACCGATCGGGTTGCCGCTCATGGCCAGGCGCTTCATCAGCCGCAGCGAGTCGCCGAAGCCGGGCGTGTCCCACAGCAGCAGGCGGTCGCCGGCCTGGGTCGTCATCAGGGTGTGCGACTCGGCGAAGGCGGTCACGTGGGCGGCGTCGCGCACCTCGCCAACGTCGGCGCCCAGCAAGGTGCGCGCCAGCGTGGTCTTGCCGTTATTGGTATGCGAGACCAGGGCCAGCTGGATGGTGGCGGGTGGGCCGCTCATGCCGGGTTCTCCTTCGCGGTATGCGGCGCCAGCAAGTCCACCACTTTCGGCTCGGCGCCGTGCAGGATGCAGAACTCACGCCACAATTCTACGCGCTCGCGCAGGCGCGTGGCGTCCAGGCGCGCAGCCAGGGCCGACTGGTCCAGCAGCGCCAGCACGCGCCGGCCCTGCCCTTTGCCCAGCGCGGCCAGGAAGGCGCCGTGGTTTTCCAGCTCCGGCGTGGCGGCAAGGCCGAACAGCACGGCCGTCGTCACGCCGCCGGCCGCCTCCAGCACCGGCGCTTCACTGCCGTAGGCCGCCGGTGGCAGCAGGCGCACGCGCGCCTGCTCGCCGAGCATTTCCTGCGCCAGCACATCCAAGCCCTTGCTGCGCGCCTCGTCCACCGTCAGGCTGTAGGGCAGCACGCGCAGCAGGCCCGGCTCGCCGCCGGCGGCGACGGCCAGCTGCTGGAAATACGGCTGCTCCAGGTCGAGCGGGAAGCGCCGGCGCAGCCAGGCGGCGCGCAGCGCGGCCAGCGCACCCAGTGCAAGACGCGGCAGCACCACGTACAGCAGCAGGCTGGCGGCATACAGGTGCACCCAGCGCGCACCGTTGCCCAGGCGCGCGCCGGCCCAGTCCTGCAGCCCCGCCACCTCCGACAGCGTAAAGCCTTCCAGCCCGAACAGCGCGACGGCCGGTGCGAACAGCAGCGACAGCAGGCGGTGCACCTGCTCGGCATCGAGGAAGGTGCTCTCCCATCCCGTGGCGTAGCGCTGCACGATGCCGCGCGCATACAGCGAGAGCACGGCGCCGGCGGCAAAGGCCGCCGCAGAAAAATGCAGGATGCGGGCAATGCGCGCCAGGTTCAGGCTGGCGCCCAGGCGGGCCCATTCCACCATGAACTGCAGCACGCCGCTGCCCAGCACGTGCGGCAGGCGGCGCGGCACATGGCCGCCGCCCAGGCCCATGCGGTTGGCCAGGCCGCGCCGCAGCCCGCCGCGCCGCGCGGGCAGCACGGCCCACAGGGCCAGCAAGACGTAGGCCAGCACATTCCAGGCGATGATGCCCAGCAGCGGCAGCGACAGCAGGTCGACCCGGCCCGGGTTGGAGAAGCGTTCGGCGGTGGCGCCCACCACCAGCGCCAGCACCGGCAGCAGCCAGCTCGCGCCCCACAGGCCGCTGTGCCCCTGCGCCACCGGGGAGAACGCCTTATGGCGCGCCGCCAGGCGTTTCAGCAGCTGCTCGGCGCGGTGCTGCAGGAAATCGGGCAGGGTCGATGCCGAACGGGCTTCGGCCGCCTGCCAGTGGGCCAGCTCGCGCGCGGTGCGGCTGGCAAACTTGCGGTCGTCTTCAGTCAGCACTTCCTTTTGCTGGTCGGCTTCCTCGATCGCCTTGACCAGCATGATGGCGCGCGCCGCCTTCTCCCTCATTGCCCCTCCAGGCAGGCGCCCGTTTTACCGCCCTGCAGCGAAACCGGCGCACCGGGCCGCTCCACCTGGTAGTACAGGGAAATGATGCGCCAGCCGTCATCGGCGCGATACAGCTGGATGCTGTTGACGCCCGTGAAGTTCGCCTTGGGCGCGCCGCGTTCGCTGCGCGACTCCACCACGCTATAGACGGTGGCGAAGCGGTCGTACTGGCGCACCTCGCGCGCCACCTCGCATTCATAAAAGCCCTTTTCGCCGACACGGCCAATGCCGGCGGCGAAGTCGGTGCCGCGCGCCACCGACAGCGCGGGCGCGCCGTCGCGGTAGCGGGCGCCGTACACCATGGCGTCGGGATGGAGGATGGCGCGTAGCGCGGCTTCATCGCCGGCCTGGCCCGCGTCATGGCTAAGGGACCGCCACAGGGTGGCGACGGCCTGTTCCGGCGTGGCCGGGGCGGCCAGCAAGGCCGCAGCGAGGACGATTGCATTCATGCGCCGAGTGTACCACTACTGCCCTTTCTGATAGATGCGCACATAGTCGACCAGCATCTGCTGCGGGAAGCGGGTGGTGGCATCCGGATAGCCGGGCCAGTAGCCGCCCACGGCAAGGTTCAGCAGCAGGAAGAAGGGCTGCTCGAAGACCCACTCGCCGGGCACCGCCGCCGGGCGCGCCGTGTGGTAATGCCGGCCGTCGCGGTACCAGCGGATTTCCCCCGGCTCCCATTCCACCGCGAAGACATGGAAGCCGTCGGCGTACTGCAGGCCCGGCGCCAGCGCCGAAGGGGCGCCGAAGCCCTTTTCGCCCGAGTACCCGGGCCCATGCAGCGTGCCATGCACGATGCCCGGCTCCTTGCCGATATTCTCCATGATGTCGATCTCGCCGCTGCGCGGCCAGCCCACCTTGCCGATGTCCGCGCCCAGCATCCAGAACGCAGGCCAGATGCCCTGCCCGCGCGGCAGCTTGATGCGCGCCTCGAAGCGGCCGTAGCGGCGCTCGACCAGGCCTGCGGTCTTGAGCCGCGCCGAGGTGTACTGCCTGCCTTGCCAGGCTTCCCGGCGCGCCTCGATGACAAGGTTGCCGCCCTCCACCCGCACGTTCTCGCGGCGCGCGGTGTAGAACTGCATTTCGTTGTTGCCGAAGCCGTGGCCCGCCACTTCCGGGGTCCATTTGCGCGTATCGAGGGCATCGCCGTCGAATTCGTCGGACCAGTCCAGCACCCAGCCTGGCTTGGCGCCGCGCTGGTGGCGCACGATGTCGAGGTAGGTCGCGCTCCAGTACTCGTCGCGGTGCGCGGCGAGGAAGGCCAGCAGCTCTTCGTGCGCCTCTTTGCCGACGGCCAGGTAGTCGCCGCCGATGCCGTGGAAGACCAGGTTCACCACGCCGCCCCGCGCGCCCTGCTCCCGCACCAGCGCCACCAGCTGCGCGCCGCTCAAGCCGGCCGTGGCCGGGCCGGGCGGGCGCAACGCCACGAACTCGTCGCGCAGGGCCGGCCAATAAGGCTGGCCGGCCGCCAGCGCGTCGCCGCACGGCGCATTGAAGGTGCGTTCCTGCCTGCCGTCGATGGCGTGCAGCATGCTGTTGCCCACGCGCGCCTGGTCCAGCAGCTGCGCCACGCTGGTGCTTTCCAGCATGCGGTGCGGCGCCACCCATGCGCGTCCCGGGCCCTGCCCGGAACACTGGTGGAACAAGGTGTGGTTGCCCAGCTCATGGCCGCGCTGCGCCGCCGCGCGCCATTCCGCCAGGCGCCGCCGCACCGGCGGGTTGGCCAGGGCCAGGTAGAACGTGGCTTTCAGGCCATGCCGTTCGAGCGCCGGCAAGGCGTGGTCGAGCTGGGAATCGAGCGCGTCGTCGTACGCCAGGCTGACCGCCGCGCGTGCGCCGTTTGGCCACGTTTCCAACGCACGGGCGCCCGGCAGCGCCAGCAATACGCAACAGACAACGATGATTTTCTTCATGGCGCCTCCGTGGAAACGTTCCCATTTTAGCTGTTGACTTCGTTTTTTGAACAGTGCTATATTGGCAAAACCAGAATGGAAACGTTTCCAGTTTGATGACGGAAACCCCACACTCCCTGCCGAGTCCCGGCGTATTTTATTGACAATTGATTTTGCTGCCCCTAGTATTTTCAAGCATGACATGGAAACGTTTCCACGCTGGTTGGGGAGGCGGCCAGACTATAAGAACCAAGGAGACCAAATGTACCATCCAAAGGCGAAGCAGAAACTGATGAGCCTTGCAGTAGCGACAGCCTGCGCAGCGTTCATCGCACCGGTCCAGGCCCAGGAGTCGGACCAGGCAGGCGTATCCCCTGCCCCATCCAATAGCGGCGACGTGCAGACCGTGGTGGTCAGCGGCCTGCGCGCCAGCCTGGGGTCTTCCATGAACCTGAAGCGCAATGCCGACGGCGTGGTGGACGGCATCGTGGCGGCCGATATCGGCAAATTCCCCGATACCAACCTGGCCGAATCGCTGCAGCGCATCAGCGGCGTATCCATCGACCGCTCGATCGGCGAAGGCTCCAAGGTCACCGTGCGCGGCGTCGGCCCGGACTTCAACCTGGTGCTGCTGAACGGACGCCAGATGCCGACCTCCAACCTGGGCGACCTGAATGGCCGCGCCTTCGACTTCGCCAACCTGGCGTCGGAAGCGATTTCGCAGATCCAGGTGTACAAGACCGGCCGCGCCGAAACCCCGACCGGCGGCATCGGCGCCACCGTCAACGTGATGACGGCGCGCCCGCTGGAACGGCCGGGCATGGTGGCCAGCTTCGGCGCCAAGGCGGTGCACGACACCTCGCACAACAACCTGCCGGGCGACGTCAAGCAAGGCAGCGCCACCACGCCGGAATTCTCGGGCATCTACAGCAACACCTTCGACAACAACCGCTTCGGCGTGTCGCTCAGCGCCAGCTACCAGGAACGCAACCTGGGCTTTAACCAGGCTTCCGTCTCGAACGGCTGGCGCGGCCCGTGGAAGGCCGGCGAAGGGCCGATCACCCAGTCCGCCGCCACCAACCCGCCCAAGGCCGGTGAGATCTATTCGCTGCCGCAGAACCTGAACTACAACATGAACGGCGTGCAGCGCGAGCGCACCAACGGCCAGCTGACCCTGCAGTGGGCGCCGGTGCGCGAGCTGACCACCACGCTGGACTACACCTATTCCGAGAACAAGATCCACACCCGCCGCCAGGACCTGTCGGCATGGTTCAACTTCGGCCCCTCCACTTCCATCTGGGGCAACGGCCCGGCGGCCGGTCCGCTGGTGTACACCGAGCTGATTCCCGGCGCGAACAGCGACATCGCCATGGGCGGCGCCGACTTTGCCACCAAGACCCAGAACAAGTCGCTCGGCTTCAATGCGGCGTGGAAGACCGATAGCCTGAAGATGGAACTGGACGTGCACAAGTCCAGCGCCACCTCCGGCGCCGACAGCCCGTTCGGCTCCAGCAATGTGCTGGGTACCGCCAGCTTCAGCCGCGGCGATACGACAGTCGACTTCCGCCAGGACTTCCCGGTACTGAGCATCAAAGGCGCCGACTTCGCCAAGGCGCCGCAGCAGGTGACCGGCTCGGTGTTCCAGAACGGGTATATGAAGGGCGAGATCGAACAGGCCCAGTTCAAGGGCAACCTGAAACTGCTGGAAGCGTCCAACCTGAAGTTCGGCCTGTCCGCAACCGAAGTGAAAAACCGCTCCGCCATCTCGACCCAGCAGCGCGATACCTGGGGCGGCGCCACCAAGGCTTCCGACTACCCGGCCAGCATGTTCCACCAGGAGTCGCTGGGCAAGTACTTCGACCAGTTCGGCGGCAGCAAAAACCCGAACCTGTTCACCCAGTTCTATACCTTCAACTTTGCCGAACTGCGCGCGCTGACGGCCAAGCTGACCGGCCTGCCCGAACTGTACCTGCCGAAGAACACCTTCGACACCGACCAGCGCACCCAGGAAAAATCGAAGAGCGCCTACCTGCAGTTCGGCACCGACTGGGATTTCGGGGTCCCGATGCACACCAATTTCGGCGTGCGCTATGAAACGACGGACGTGGTCTCGACCGCGCTGGTGCCGGCCGCCACCGGCATCAGCTGGGTCTCGGCCAACGAGTTCCCCCTGAGCTTCGGCGCGCCGACCTTCACCACGCTGACCGGCAAGTACAAACACTGGCTGCCCAGCGTGGACTGGGATGCCGACATCCGCCCCGACATGAAGCTGCGCGCCAGCTATGGCGAAACCATCGGCCGTCCACGCTACGACCAGATCCAGGGCGGCACCACGCTGGACCGCCTGGCGCGCGACTTCGGCGGCACCGGCAGCCAGGGCAATCCGCAACTGAAGCCGGTCAAGTCGAAGAACCTGGACCTGTCGTGGGAATGGTATTACTCGCAGCAGAGTTTCGCCTCGCTCGGCCTGTTCCACAAGGACCTGAGCAACTATGCCGGCCAGTCCAAGTTCACCGCCACCCCGTTCAACCTGCACACCCCGGTCGGCGGCGCGCTGTGGAACGAAGCCGTCAGCAAGGGCAACTGCGGCACCGACCGCGTCTGCATCCGCAACTACATCTTCCGCAACCACCCGAACGCCCCGGGCGTGACGCGCGGCGCGGACGACGCCAGCGGCAACGCCACAGGCACCATCGTCGGCCAGCCGAGCGATCCGGTCATGTCGTTCGAGATCAACAGCTTCTCCAACCAGAAGAAGGAAAAGCTGAAAGGCGCCGAGATCAATGTGCAGCATATGTTCGGCAACAGCGGCTTTGGCCTGTCGGCCAACTACACCTGGGTCGATTCGGGCCTGAAGTACGACAACGCCAAGATCGGCGAGCAGTTCGCGCTGGTCGGCCTGAGCAACTCGGCCAACCTGGTCGGCATCTATGAGGACAAGAACTGGACCGTGCGTGCGGCCTACAACTGGCGCGACAAGTTCCTGTCCTCGACCTTCGACGGCGCCGGCCCCAACCCGAACTACACGGAGGCGTACGGCCAGCTCGACCTGAGCATCGGCTATGCCTACAACGACAAGCTGAGCTTCCAGTTCGAGGCGATCAACGTGACCAACGAAACCCAGCGCGTGCATGGGCGCGCCGAATCGATGGCGCTGTTCGTGACCCAGTCGGGTCCGCGCTACATGCTGGGCGCACGCTACAAGTTCTGACGCTACCCAGGTTGGGGGCGCAGCCGGTGCACCGGCCGCGCCCCTTTTTTGCTTCCATCCGCAAGGAGCCACCATGGCCAACCACGTCCTGCTCAACAACATCGACCACAAGGACCTGCACGTGCACACCGCGCGCGGCGCCGGCTTCGGCGACGACGTCATGTCCGCCCTCACCTTTCCCTCCGAATTCCGCGACATCCAGGCGTGCTACCCGATCGTGTTCCGCCAGGCGGCCGATGGCGGCTACGAGGCGCACGCCCTGTTTGGCCTGCAGGAAGGCGAGAACCTGTTCCTCGGCCCGCATGGCTGGGAAGCGCCCTACCTGCCGCTCTCCGTGGCGCGCCAGCCCTTCCTGATCGGCATCAACGGCACCGAGCTGATGGTGCACGTCGACCTGGACCACCCGCGCGTCCAGCCCGGCGCGGCCGGCGGCGCCGAGCGCGTGTTCCGCCCGCATGGCGGCACCACGGAATACCTGGAACGCGTCAGCTCCACCCTGCTCTCCATCCACCAGGGCTTGCAGCAGGCGGCCGGCTTCATGGCCGCGCTGCAGGAGCACCAGCTGCTGGAACCCTTCGTTTTCGACATTGAACTGGACGACGGCACGCCCTACCGCCTGGCAGGCTGCCACACGATCCACGAAGAGCGCCTGGCGGCCCTGCCCGGGCCCGCGCTGGAAAGCCTGCACCGCGCCGGCCACCTGCAGCCGGTCTATATGGTGCTGGCGTCTATCGCCAACTTCCGCACCCTGATCGACCGCAAGAACCGCCGCCATGCTGCCCGCTGCTAAGCCGATCCGCGAGCTGCACGGCCTGGCGTCAGGCGACCTGCCCGGCCTGGGCGACAGCGTGCTGGCCGCAACCGAGCCACTGGTGCTGCGCGGCCTGCTCGCGCACTGGCCGGCGGTGCGGGCCGGCCGGCAAGGCGCCGCCAGCGCCGACGCCTACCTGCGCCGCTTCTGCCGCGACGCCACCGTCAACGCCATGCTCGGCCCGCCGGAGATCGGCGGCCGCTTCTTCTACAACGAGGACATGAGCGGCTTCAATTTCAACGCCGTACGGGCCCGGCTCGACGACGTGCTGCAGGAACTGGCGCGCCAGCGCGGCAATCCACAGCCGCCCGCCGTTTATGTCGGCTCGACGACGCTGGAAGCGGCACTGCCTGGCTATTGCGAGGAAAATCCGCTGGACCTGGGAGCGCGCGACGCGCTGGCCAGCATCTGGATCGGCAACCAGACCTGCATCGCCGCGCATTACGACCTGCCCGACAACCTGGCCGTTGTCACCGCCGGCCGGCGCCGCTTCACCCTGTTCCCGCCCGGGCAGCTGCCCAACCTGTATATCGGCCCGCTCGACCTGACGCCGGCCGGGCAGCCAATCAGCCTGGTCGACCTGCGCCAGCCCGACCTGGCGCGCTACCCGCGCTTCATGGAAGCGATGGGCCACGCGCAGGCGGCCGAACTGGCCCCGGGCGACGCTATCTTCATCCCCAGCATGTGGTGGCACCACGTGGAGGCGCTGGAATCATTCAACGTGCTGGTCAACTACTGGTGGCGGCAGTCACCCGCTTACATGGACACGCCGGTGAATGCGCTGCTGCTGTCGCTGCTCGCCATGCGCGACCTGCCGCCGGCGCAGCGCGCCGCCTGGCAGGACATCTTCCGCCACTACGTGTTCGAGCCGGGAGAGGAAACCGCCGCCCACATCCCCGCGCCGGCACGCGGCGTGCTCGGCCCCATGGGCGAGGACACGGCGCGCATGCTGCGCGCCCACCTGCTCAGGAAAATCAACCGTTAGAGGCGTACAGCGCGGCGTACTTCATGCCGAAGTACAGGATGAAGGCGTAGCAGGCTGCCGGCAGCAGGAAGGACACCTGCACGCCCATCGCGTCGGCCAGCGCGCCCTGCGCGAACGGCACGATGGCGCCACCCACAATGGCCATGCACAGGATGCCCGAACCCTGGCCGGTGTACTTGCCGAGGCCGTGCAGCGCCATGCTGAAAATGGTCGGGAACATGATCGAGTTGCACAGGCCCACCGCCAGGATGGCCCACATGGCCACCTTGCCGGAGCCGAATACCGCCGCCAGCACCAGCCCGATGGCCAGCAGGGAGTTGAACGCCAGCGTCTTGCCCGGGCTGGCAACCCGCATCACGGCAAAGCCGATGAAACGGCCCACCATGGCGCCGCCCCAGTAGATGCTGACGTAATGGGCCGCGTCCGCGTGCGACAGGCCGGCGATATGCGCCTCCCCCAGGAAGTTGATCAGGAAGCTGCCGATGCTGACCTCGGCGCCGACGTACAGGAAGATGCCGACCGCGCCCAGCACCAGGTGGCGGTGCGCCCAGGCCGAGCCATGGCCCTCCCCGGCCAGCGCCAGATCCTCGCTGTCGGCAATCTGCGGCAGTTTCGAGAACGCGAACATCACCGCCAGCAGCACCAGCGCGGCGGCCAGCGCCAAGTAGGGGCCGCGTACGGTGGCCGCTTCTGCCGCCGCGTTGACGGCGGCGCCGGCCGCCGACAGGATCAGCAAACCGCCGATGGCCGGGCCGATGGTGGTGCCGAGCGAGTTGAAGGCCTGGGTCAGGTTCAGGCGGCTGGACGCGGTGCGCGCCGGGCCCAGCACCGTCACATAGGGATTGGCAGCCACCTGCAGGATGGTGATGCCGGAGGCGAGCACGAAGAAGGCGAACAGGAACAGGCCGTAGCCGCCGAACGAAGCGGGATAGAATAGCAGGCAGCCTACGGCGGCGATCAGCAGGCCGGCCACGGCGCCCTTCTGGTAGCCGATGCGGCGGATCAGCGCGCCGGCCGGCAGCGAGACGATGAAGTAGGCGCCGAAGAAGCAGAACTGCACCAGCATCGCCTGCACATAGCTCAGGGTATAGATCGCCTTCAGGTGCGGGATCAGCACGTCGTTCAGCGACGTGATCAGGCCCCACATGAAGAACAGGATAGTGACGATCACCAGCGCACTGGTGTTGCCGTTGCGCGCCCCGCCCGCCGCGTCCTGCGGCGCGGTAGGTGCCGCGGTGTTGGGTGCCATGCTTGCCATAATGTCTCCTTAATATAATTCTTCGCAGCGCACTGCGTCCGCCGCCTTGGCCGCGCCGCCGGCGATATCGATGTTCGCCACAGCCAGGGCGAACGGCGCGTCGGCGCTGATGCGGAACGGCGTGTCCACGCCCTCCAGCTGCAGGCCGCGCGCCGTGAAGCAGGCCAGCGGCAGCTTGACGGTCTGCTTGCCCTTGCCCGCCAGGCGGGTGAACAGCCGGGTTGCGTCGAGCGCGGTGCCCTGCATGGCCAGCGTGACCTTGCCTTGCGGGGCGGCGGCGACAATAGTATCAAACTGCAGCGCCCCATCGCGCGCGGCAGCCGGCGGCAGCTGCATCGGCGCCGTCCCCTGCGCCGCGAAGCTGGCGGCCGTGCCGGCGCCCGTCGCGCTCCAGGTCACCAGCTTGGCGTCCTGCTGGGTATTCACCTGCGCCGTCTGCACGCTGATGCCCGGCAGGCGGAACGTCGCGTTCAGGTCGGCGCCCAGCGCCAGCTGTTCGCCGCCGCTGCGGATCGCCAGCGGGAAGCTGGCGCGGTCGGCCTGGCCATGCACGGGGAACACGTCGCTGGCGCCGCAGCCGCCGGGCGCATAGGACGCATCCAGCTTGCCGAGCGCGGAACGCTGGCCCTTGCGCAGGCCGTAACCCAGCGGGAACAAGGGCGCATAGCCGGCGTCGCCCGCGTTGAGCGGCGTCTGGCAGGCCGACTTCGGCCAGGAGAAAGACAGCTTGCCGCGGAACTCATACTGCCGCGCGCCCGCCACCAGCAGGTCGGCAACGCCCTTGCCTTCCGTCCCCGGCAGCCAGGCGGCGACGAAGGTGTCGGACAGGTTGAGCAGGTCGTTCACGAACAGCGGGCGGCCGGCGACAAACACGGTGATCACCGGTTTGCCCTTGCCCGCCACCGCCTCCAGCACGGCCAGGTCCTCCGGGTAGCGGCTGCTGTGGCGCAGCGTGCCGGACGGGCCGATATCGCCGTCGCCTTCCGCATACGGGCGCTCGCCCAACACCGCGATCACCGCGTCGAAACGGGACAGGTCGACGCCCTTGGCGTCGGCGCTGAACTCGACGTTGGCGGCGCCGGCGGCGGCGCGGATGCCGGCCAGGATGCTGTCGGCATGCGGGAAGTCGGCATTGGTGTTGTCGGTGCCCTGCCAGGTCAGCGACCAGCCACCGGTCTGGTTGGACAGGTTGTCGGCGCTCTTGCCCACCACCAGGATCTTCTTGCCGCGTGCCAGCGGCAGCGCCGGGCCTTCATTTTTCAGCAGCACCAGCGATTCGCGCACGGCGCGCCGCGCCAGTGCGCGGTCCAGCAATGCCTCGTCCTTGCCGGCATGGGCATTCTGCGCCGGGCTCTTGTCGAACAGGCCGGTGCGCAGCTTGACGCGCAGGATGCGGGTGACGGCATCGTCGATGCGCGCCATCGGTATCTCGCCCGACTTTACCTGGGCGACGGTGTTGGCGATGAAGGCCTTCCAGTCGTCCGGCACCATCACCATGTCGATGCCGGCATTGATCGCCTGCGGGCAGCTGTCGTTGCGGCAGCCCGGCACTTCGGCGATGCCGTTCCAGTCGCTGACCACGAAACCGTCGAAGCCCATCTTCACCTTCAGCACATCGGTCAGCAGCTCGCGGCTGCCGTGCACCTTGACGCCATTCCAGCTGTTGAAGGAAGCCATCACCGTCTGCGCGCCCTCGGCCAGCGCCGGCGCATAGCCGCTGCCGTGCATGGCCAGCAGGTCCGCCAGCGATGCCCTGGTATTGCCGCGGTCCTTGCCGTGCTCCGTGCCGCCGTCGCCGATGAAGTGCTTGGCGCTGGCCCAGACGTTGGCGTCGGACTTGAAGCGGCCCTGCAGGCCCTTGACGTACTGGCCGGCGTAGCTGGCCACCAGCTTGCTGTCTTCCGAGAAGCTCTCGTAAGTGCGGCCCCAGCGGTCGTCGCGCACCACGGCGATGGTCGGGCCGAAGACCCAGGCGATGCCGGTCGCGCGCACCGCTTTGCCGGTGGCGGCGCCGACCTCATAGGCCAGCTTCGGGTTGTGCGCCGCGCCCAGGCCGATATTGTGCGGATACAGCGTGGCGCCGAACACATTGCTGTTGCCGTGGATAGCGTCGATGCCCCACACCACCGGCACCTTGACCTTCATATCGGTCGCCATCGACGCCGCGTGGTACTTCTGCGCCAGCGCCAGCCACTCGGCGGCGCTGGCGCGCTTGTTCCCGTTCGGCCAGCTGCCGCCGCCGTTCAGCACGGAACCCAGGTAGTAGCGCCGCACATCGTCCGGCGTCGCGGTCTTGATTTCGGGCTGGGTCATCTGCCCGATTTTCTGCTCCAGCGTCATGCCGGCCACGATGGCGGCCACGCGCTGCTCCAGCGCGGCGTCGACGGCGGTGGCGCCGCCCATGGCGGGCGCCAGCAGCGCCGCCAGCAAAGCAAGCTTCTTCATCCTGTCTCCTCAGTCGGGCTGGCGCAGGAAGGCGCGATACCACTTGCCGCTCTCCTTCAGCCTTCGTTGTTGTGTGTTGTAGTCTATGTGTACCAGGCCGAAGCGGCGCAGGTAGCCTTCGGCCCATTCGAAGTTGTCGACCAGGCTCCAGGCGAAGTAGCCCTTCACCGGCACCCCGGCCGCTATCGCATCCTTCATGGCGCCCAGGTGGCGCGCCAGGTAGCGGCGGCGGCCCTTGTCGTCCACCGTGCCGTCGGCCTGCACTTCGTCGTCATAGCAGGAGCCGTTCTCGGTGATGTAGAGCTCCTGCGGCGCGTAGTCGGCATGGATGCGGCCCAGCAGCTCGGCCAGTCCCTGCGGCGCCACTTCCCAGCCCATGGCGGTGGTTTCCGCGCCCGCTGGCGGCGGCAGCACGCGTGCATCGAGCGGCTCGTGGCCGGGCGCAGCGGCGACCGTTTCGGGGAAGTAGTAGTTGATGCCCATGAAGTCGGTGGCCACCGCGATCGCTTCCATATCGCCTTCGTGCACCACCGGCGCCGCCGCCCCCACCTGCCGCAGCGTCGCGGCCGGGTAGCCGCGCCCGTGCAGCGGGTCGAGGAACCAGCGGTAGCGCAGGCCGTCGTGGCGCTCCATGGCGGCGCGGTCGGCCGCGCTGTCGCTGGCCGCGCGCAGCGGGTGCAGGCTGAGGGAGATGCCGACGTGCGCGTCCGGCACATTGGCGCGGATCAGCGGCACCGCCTTGCCGTGCGACAGCAGCACGTGGTGGCACACCTGCAGCGCGGTGCCGAAGTCGGTCAGCCCCGGCGCATGGATGCCTTCGAAGTTGCCGAGGATGGCGGTGCACCACGGCTCGTTGTGCGTGATCCAGTGCCGCACGCGGTCGCCCAGGCGGCGCGTCACCGCATCGACAAACTCCAGGTAGCGCTGCACCGTGTCGCGCTCGGCCCAGCCGCCGCGCTCCTGCAGGTACTGCGGCAGGTCCCAGTGGTAGAGCGTGGCCCAGGGCTGGATGCCGCGCTCCAGCATGCCATCGACCAGGCGCGCGTAGAAATCCAGCCCTTCCTGGTTGGGCGCCGCGCCCACGCCCGGCATGATGCGCGGCCAGGCGATCGAGAAGCGGTAGGCGTTCAGGCCCATGTCGCGCGCGATATCCATGTCCTCCGGCCAGCGGTGGTAATGGTCGCAGGCCACCGCACCGCTGGAGCCGTCGCGCACCTTGCCGGGCGTGGCGGCGAAACGGTCCCAGATCGACTCGACGCGCCCCCCTGCGCCGGCGCCCCCCTCGATCTGGTAGGAGGACGTGGCGCAGCCCCACAGGAAGTCGCGGGCAAAGTCGCTGCGCACCGGGGCGCCTGGTTCAAGCTGGTCTGGAGTAGTCATGTTCAGTAGTGTACAGGGTTTTGGAAAGGTTTCCACATTTGCCCGAAAAAAAGGGCGCAAGCGCCCCTTCCTGCGGAACCGGTTTATGTCGCCTTGCGTTTTCCGCTTGCCGCCTTGGCCAGCGAGGCGCGCAGGGTCACCGTCACCGGGAAGCTGCGCGTCACCGTGCGGCGCAGGTCGTAGCAGCGGTTCAGCAAGGCGCTCAGGCCGTTCATCGTCATTTCGCGCCACGGCATGTGCACCGTGGTCAAACGCGGCGCGGAAAACTCGGCGCTCGGCGTGTCGTCGTATGCAATCACGGACAGGTCGTGCGGCACGCGGATGCCCGCTTCCTGGAAGTAGGACAGCGCGCCGACCGCCATTTCATCATTGGCGCAGAACAGAGCCGTGCAGGTGTGGCCCGACTCGACCAGCTCCTTGGCCGCGGCCCAGCCGCCGGCCGGCGAGAAGTCGCTCTCGGCCACCCACATGCGGCTGGTGTCCACGCCGCCCGCCTGCAGCTCCTCCATGAAGCCTTCGATACGGGCCACGTTGTCGACCAGGCGCGCCGGCCCGGCCACCACGGCGATGTCGCGGTGCTTGTGGTCCAGCAGCGCCCGCGCCGCCAGGCGGCCGCCCAGCTTGTGGTCGACCGTGAAGCACTGGTCCGGGATGCTCGGCAAATGATGGTTCAGCACCACGATGCGGTTCTGCTGGGCGCCCAGCGCTTCGATATCCTCATCCAGCAGGGCACTGGTCATCACGATCAGGCCGTCGCAGCCGCGCTCCATCAGGAACTGGATGCCGTCCTTGGCCTGCTTGCGCTCATCGCCCAGGCCGACGCCGAAAGCCACCACCATGTGCAGGCCGGCGGCGCGCAGTTCGGTGTCGATGATTTGCAGGATGGGCGTGTAGAAGGTGCCGCTCAGGACCGGGATGTAGACGCCGATCATCTGGCTGGTGCCGGTCAGCAGCGTGCGCGCGGCGTGCGAGGGACGGAAGCCCAGCTCGTCGATCGCCTTCCTCACCTTCTCCAGCGTAGCCGGGGACACCGAGCCCTTGCCGCTGACAACGCGGGAGGCGGTGCCCAAGCCTACGCCCGCCAGGCGGGCAACATCTTTGATAGTGGCCACTGTATTCCTTTTGCTTATTCCGTCATTGCGAGCATACTTGAAGCGCCCGCCGTTTCAAAGCGCTTGCCGCTGTCCGGGTCGAACAGGCAGGCGCGTTGTGCATCAATCGTGAACGACACCACGTCATCCGGCGCAAGCGCGCGGCCGCCCTGCACGATGCAGGACAGCTGTTGGCCGCCGCAGTCGAGCCACACCACGCGGTGCGCGCCCATCGGCTCCACCAGCGTCACCCTGCCCTGCAGCCCGGGGCCGCCCGCGCCAACGGCCGCCGGCGCCAGCGCGATATGCTCCGGACGCACGCCCAGCACGGCGCGCCGCGCGCCGCCGGGGGCAGCGCCAAGGGGAGCGCCGTCCAGCGCCAGCTGCAGCGCGCCGCCGGTGAACGTGCCGCCCGCATCGACCTCGCCCGCGACGAAGTTCATCGCCGGCGCGCCCAGGAAGCCGGCCACGAACAGGTTGGCCGGCCGCTCGTAGACCTCGGCCGGCGTGCCGACCTGCTGGATCTCGCCCGCGCGCATCACCACGATACGGCTGGCCAGCGTCATCGCCTCGACCTGGTCGTGCGTCACATAGATCATGGTCGCGCCCAGCTGCTGGTGCAGCAGCTTGAGTTCGCGCCGCAGGTCGGTGCGCAGCTTGGCGTCCAGGTTGGACAAGGGCTCGTCGAACAGGTAGACGCCCGCCTCGCGCACGAGCGCGCGCCCGATCGCCACCCGCTGCCGCTGGCCGCCGGACAAGGCCGCCGGCTTGCGCTCCAGCAGCTCGCCCAGGTGCAGCATGGATGCCACGCGCGCCACACGGCGCTTGATCTCGGCCTTCGGCACGCCCGCAATGCGCAGGCCGAAGGACATGTTCTTCTCCACCGTCATGGTCGGGTACAGCGCATACGACTGGAACACCATGCCGATGCCCCGCTCGCTCGGGTCGGTGCGCGACATATCCTTGCCGCCGATTTCAACCGCGCCGCCGCTGGTCTCCACCAGGCCCGCAATACTGTGCAGCAGCGTGGACTTGCCGCAGCCGGAAGGCCCCAGCAGCACCAGGAACTCGCCCTCCTCCACCTCCAGGTCCAGCGCGCGGATAATGGCGTTGCCGCCCAGGGTGATGCTCAGTTTTTTCAGGCTTACCTTGGACATCCGTTCAACCTTTCACAGCGCCGGCGGCGATGCCGCGCACGAACCAGCGGCCGGACAAGAAGTAGACCGCCAGTGGCACCAGCGCCGTCAGGATCGTGGCGGCCATATTGACGTTGTAAAGACGGGTTCCCGTCGTCGTATTGATCACGTTATTCAGCTGCACCGTCATCGGCAGGTTGTCGCGCCCCGCGAACACCAGGCCGAGGATGTAATCGTTCCACACCCCGGTCAGCTGCATGATGGCCGCGACGACCAGCATCGGCACCGACAGCGGCAGCATCACGTGCCAGAAGATGCGCCAGAAACCGCCGCCGTCGATGCGCGCCGCATGGAACAGCTCCTGCGGCAGCGCCGCGTAGTAATTGCGGAACAACAGCGTCAGTACCGGCATGCCGAACACCAGGTGCACCAGCACGATCGCCGGCAGCGTGCCGAACACGCCCAGGCCCGCCATCATGCGCACCAGCGGATAAATCATCACCTGCACCGGCACGAATGCGCCCAGCAGCAGGATGCCGAACAGGACGTTGGCGCCGCGCGGGCGCCAGAACGACAGCGCATAGCCGTTCAGCGCGCCCAGCGCGATCGGGATAAGCGTGCCCGGCACCGCGATGCGCACCGAATTCCAGAAGCCGCCCTGCACGCCCTCGCAGGCGGCGCCGGTGCAGGCCTCGCTCCAGGCCGCGCGCCAGGCGTCCAGCGTGGGCGCCAGCGGCAAGGCGAAAATATTCCCGAGCCGGATTTCATCCATCGGCTTCAGCGAGGTGGCCAGCATCACATACAGCGGCAGCAGGAAGAACAGCGCCGCGCTGGCGAGGAAGGCGTACAGGCCGAAACGCGCCACCTTCATGCCGCCCCCTTCCTGCTGCGGGCATAAGCCCACGGCGCCAGCAAGGCCAGCACCGTCAGCAGCAACACCACGGCGCCGGCCGATGCCAGGCCGATGTTCGCGCGCAGGAACAGGTGGTCCATGATGAACTTGGCCGGCACTTCGCTCGCCGTGCCGGGGCCGCCCTGGGTCATCGACACGACCGCGTCGTACAGTTTGACCACCATGGTCGCCAGCAGGATGAATACCGTCGCCAGCGTCGGCGCCAGCATCGGCAGCACAATGGACAGGTAGACGCGCCACACGGGTATGCCGTCCAGCCGCGCCGCCTTCCAGATTTCCGGATCGACGCCGCGCAGCCCGGCCAGCATCAGCGCCATGACGAAGCCCGAAGCCTGCCACACGGATGCCAGCACCACGGTGTAGACCACCATGTCCTGGTCCACCAGCCAGTCCAGCTCAACGCCGGGAATGCCGCCCGGGGTCAGTATCCATTGCCACACCAGGCCGGTGGCCACAAAGGACATCGCATACGGGTACAGGAACACCGTGCGCAGCGCGCCCTCGCCCGCCACCTGGCGGTCGATCGCCGCCGCCAGCAGGAAGCCGATCACCATGCAGGCCACGATGAACAGCACGCCGTACAGGGCCAGGTTGTGCAGCGACAGCAGCCAGCGCTCGTTGCCGAACAGGCGCTCGTACTGCGCCAGGCCGACCAGCTTGCTGGTGGCAATGCTGCGCGAGCTGGTGAGCGATACGTAGAAGGTCCAGGCGAAGGAGCCGAGGTAGCCCACGCACACCGTCAGCAGCATCGGCAGCAGCGCTGCGTAGGACATGGCCCGGCGCACCGCTTAATTCCTCAGCGCTGCGGCCAGCGCCTTCTGCGCCTTTTCCACCGGCATGGAAGTATTCCAGTACGCGGTCAGCGCATCCTGCACGGCGCCGTTCTGGTCGGGCGTCAGGTAGATTTCCGGCGCGCCCACCTGGCGGTTGCGGTCGCGCATGATGGCGGCGCCGGCGCGCGCGCAGGCGTCGAGCTGGCTGGTGTCGGCGTCGACGCGCGGCGGCACCGAGCCTTTCAGCTTGTTGAAGCTCGCTTGCGTGGCGGGCGCCAGCAGCACGGTCGCCATCAGTTTCTGCGCCTTCTGCACGTCCGCCTTGTCCGAGCGCGGGAACACGAATGCGTCGCCCTGGATCAGGTAAGGCGCGGCCGCGCCCAGGCCGGGAATGCAGCCGTAATGCACGCCGGGCTCCATCTTCGCATTGCTGAATTCACCCTTGGCCCAGTCGCCCATGATCTGCACGCCCGCCTTGCCGCTGACCAGCATGGCGGTGGCGTCGTTCCAGTTGCGGCCCGGCGCGGCGGGATCGACATACGATTGCAGCCGCTTGTACGCCAGCAACACCTTGCGCACCGCCTCGGAATTGATGGCGCGCTGGTCGCGGTCGCGCAGCACCTGCAGGTAGAGCTGGCGGCCGCCGATGTTGGCCAGCATGGCGGCGAACAGGATGTGCTCCTGCCACGCCTGGCCGCCGTGCGCCAGCGGCACCAGGCCGGCGGCTTTCAGCTTGTCCAGTGCAGCGAACAGTTCGTCCACGCTGGCCGGCTCCTTCTCGATGCCCGCTTTCCTGAACGCCGCCTTGGAATACCAGATCCAGGTCTGCATATGGATATTCATCGGCATGGCGTAGTAATGGCCGTCGATGCGGATGGCATTCACGATCGGCTCCGGCAGCATCTTGTCCCACTGCTGCTGGCGCGCCACGTCGTCCAGCGGCACCAGCATTTCCTGGTCCACGATGTCGACGAACTGTTTGGAGATGTTGAACTGCGCCGCCGTCGGCGCCTTGCCGCCCACCATGCGGTTCAGGGTCACGGCGCGCGCCTGGTCGCCGCCGGCAATCGCCGTGTCGATCCAGTTGCCGCCGGCTGCGCGATAGGCATTGGCCAGCTGCTTGACGGCAGCCGATTCGCCGCCCGAGGTCCACCAGTGGATCACTTCCGCGCTCTGCCCGCCCGCCTGCACTGGGGCGGCGCCCAGCGCCAGCGCGCAGGCGAATAACTGCTTGTACATCGTGTCTCCTGTTATGTGCTGCGACTTTTTTGGAAACGTTACCAATTTCCTGTGAAAGTGTCAACAGGATAGCAGGAACTACAGTAATGGCGAAAACGCAACGGCATGCGGAAAACGATTGAAACCGTATAAATCCATGCGCTATGCTGATTTCGCTGCCGGTGCATACCGGCCGCGCGATCGGGAGAGTTTGTCCCACCCATGGACAACGCCGAAGGAGCAAGCCCGCCCCCGGAATCTCTCAGGCCAAAGGACCGGTCGCGTGTTTTCACAACTCTGAAGAGCCGCCAGCGCTCCAAGGCTGGCGCACCGAAGGAGCAAGCAGGCCGCCATGCCTGTGAAACTCTCAGGTCCAGCACAGAGGGGGCGATCCCACGCACCTTTCAACATCTGATCAACCTTCAGAGGAGTAGTCACATGCATACGCATCGACTCTGGCTGCGCATTGCCTGCGCAGCGATGATGGCCGTGCCGTTCCTGGCAAAAGCAGACAACGGCGCGGCCTTGCAGGCTGCCAAACGCGGCCTCGTGCAATTCGCCGAGCACCAGCAGGCCATACGCCCCGGCAGCGCGCCGGCCGACTTCCCGCTCGATATCACCGATGTCGGCGACTTGAAGCAAGCCACGGTCAGCCACGGCTTCCAGGTCTACACCATCGACCCGAAAGAGCTGCTGGCGCGCGGCGACCTGTCCGCGCTGGCCCGGCCCACGGGCGAGTGGCGCTTCGTCATTTCCCTGCGCGGCAAGCCGATCGGGCTGGCCACTGTGCAGCAGGTGAACGGCCGCTTTGAAACCGTGGCCTATGGCGGCGCGGTGCTGGCCAAGGACGTGGATGCCGCCGCCAACGCGCATGGCAACGGCGCGCGCTCCAACCTGCGTTTCATCCGCATCTACCAGGCCCGCTCCGACTTGCTGGAAGTCGACCGCGCCAAGTTCGCGCCGCTGCATTCGGCACGCGAATCGCTGCTGCTGAAGAAGGCCGGCAGCCAGCTGGTCGATGGCGCCGAACTGCTTGAGCCGCTGCGCGCCGCAGTCAAAACCAATGTCGAAGCATTCCGCTAAGGAGGGACACACATGAACATCGCAAAAATCCTGGCCGGCGCCATGCTGGCACTGGCCCTGCCCTCCGCTTTCGCGCAGTGGCGCACCCTGAACGTGCCGCTGACGACGCAGGAACACAGCCAGTGGTGCTGGTCGGCGTCGAGCAAGGCCGTGCTGGCGGTGTACAACCGCACGCCGAGCCAGTGCCAGATCGTGAACTGGGCCTACGGCATCAACTACGCCTGCGGCAACGGCACCTTCGACTGGAACAGCTACGCCAACCGCCCCAACAGCATGTACGGCAGCTCGGGCAGCGTGCAGAACATCCTGTCCAACTGGGGCGTGCCGAATACCGCGATCAACAACTACCTGTCGTGGAATTCGGTGGTCACGGAGATCAACGCCAACCGTCCCTTCGTCATCCGCTACGGCTGGACCAATGGCGGCGGGCATATCATGGTGGGCCGCGGCTATGAAACCTATAACGGCACCAACTACATTTACATCATGAACCCGTGGCCCGGCGAAGGACAGACCTACCGCACCTTCGCGTCCGCCGTCAGCGCATCGGACCATAACTGGACCCACACGCAGCGCATGAACGTCAGTCCCTAAGCCATTTAACCTTGGTTAATACGGATGCGGCAGGCGCGCCAGTTCGACGGCGCGCCATGCCGTGCTGGCCAGCGCACGCCAGTCGGCGGCGGCGGCAAAGCGGAAATCGCGCTGCTGGCCGCGCGCCTTCTGCTCCGGCGGCAGGCCGCGGTCCACCACGGCCACCACGCGCGGTTTGCCGTCCTCGAACACCAGCGCCTCATCGGCGGCTTCGTTGGTATTCACATCCACCGCGATCACCCGGCCGCCGTGCAGCATGGTCACCTTGTCGACCAGGGTATGCCCCACCACCACCGTGCTGGCGCCGAAGCGGTTCAGCACATGCTGCACATCCTCGGCGCTGGCCAGGCCATCCGCCTCATCCAGGTAGCCGCGGTATTGGGTTACGCCGCCCTGCCCCAGCACCGCGTCCAGCGCCGGCTTGGCCGACGGCGCGCCGCGCCAGTAGTTGCGCATGGCTTCGTTCAGCTGCGGAACCGTCAGGCCGCTATCGGCCGTCGCCTTGCTGATGCCGCCGTGCGTGAACAGCACGCTGCCCATCTGCAGCACCACTGGCTGCGCGCGCAGCCAGGCGCCGATCACGGTATCGCCGGAGAATGCCGCCACCGGCCCGCCCAGGTGGTTCAGCGCATACAAGTGTTCCAGGTGGGCGCGCGTCGTGTTCCCGCGCAGGATGTACTGTTCGTGATTGCCCAGCAGCAGATGCACGCCGCCACCGACGCGCTGCGCTTCCTGCGCCAGCGCATACAAGCGCCACAGCACAGCGAAGACTTCGCGCCCGCGATCCACCGCATCGCCCACGATGACCAGGTGGCCCGTGCCGTAGGCCCAGGCGCCGGCGGCATCGGTCACGCCCAGCTTGGCCAGGGAACCGTCGAGGAAAGGCAGGTTGCCCTCGATATCGCTCAGCACAGCCACTTTGCCGGGCATCGGCAGCACACCGCCCGCCACGGACGGCGCCACTGCCGCGCCAAGCGGGTAAACACTGCGCTTGCCGGCGCATTCGATCACCAGCTGCGCGTCGGCAGCCTGCTGCTGGTGCGCCCGGTCTTCGCAGAACCAGGATGCATTCCAGCTGCCGTCCGCAGCGCGGCGCACCACCGGCCCATCCAGGAAGCCCGGCAGCGTGGCGTCATCGCCCGTGCCGGCGAACATGCTGACCTTGGCGTATTTCTCGCTGTTGACCGGCACATAAAGCCGGCTATGCACGCCGTTCGGCGTGACTTCAAGCCGGGAGTTGTAAAGGGCTACGGCAGCAATCGCGAGTAGCAGGACGAGAATGCCGGTCAGCAGGAAAGCGATCCGGCGCAGGGATTTTTTGATATTCATTTGACAATAGTAACAAACATTGCCGGAAAAGCAAAAGATGTTTCGGCACTCAGTGCGCGTGCACGCGAATCGATTTATTTCCCGCTGGCGGAAATGCGTGCCATCACAAAACCGGCCGCCCTGTTCCCCAAATCGTGGTTCCACTGGGCCGGCCCGGGCCTGAAAAAAAGTCGCGGCGGACTCTGTCAGCCACCTGTTCCCGCAAATGCCTGCGCCGGGCACGCCGCTGCAACGCGTCGCCTATTACTGGAACTCGGATGTCGGATACCTGTTCCCCGGCGTGAAGCTGAAGAACGATGTCGTGGTGCCGAATCTGCCAGCGTCGATTATCAAGGAATGCGTGGGCAAGCAGTGCTTCCCCGAGTTTGCGGAGTTTGCCGACTTGGTGGTCGATACCACGCGTTTTGAGAATCCTGCAGCGCCGGCTCGGCGCCGCCTCGGCTTGCAGCACCTGCATGGCGATGGCAGCGCGCCCTGGTCGCCGTTCTGACCTGATCTGGGGCCGGGCGACGAACTAGGGCAAACCGTGGCTCGCTGCGAGCGCATCCAGCAGGGAGCGCCTGACGCTTTGCGCTTTGCCGCTTAGCGGCAGCTGCTCCAGCGCAGCCAGGGCCGTAGCAGGCGGGCGCAATCTGTACTGCAACGCCAGCTCTTGCATCAATTGCAGCAGCTTCGCCATGTCGCGCGGCACTTCGCTTGGCGCCACGGCGCACAGCCGTCCCAGCAAGGCCAAAACGACAGGCGGCATGCCGGGATCGGCCGCCGCGGCCATCGCCAGGCTGGCAGCAAGCCGCGCTGCCATGAAATACTCCATCGGGATCAGGTCCAGGAAAGCCCTGCCCAGCACGTCCACATCAAGCCGCCCATCCAGGCTGGCCGCGACGAAAGCGTCGACCGCCCGCGCAAGGCGGCCCGGATCCTTGCCCATCAAGGCAAGTGCCAGCGTCTTCGTCGCGGCCGGCGTCATTTCCGTTACCGGGTCACCGAGCAGGCGCACCCACGCGCCATGGTGCCATTGCACGTCCGCGTATTGGAGATTTTGTGCCAGTCCTGGCAGGGCCTCCGCATACACGGCTTCGTGACTGGAGGGGAACAGCGAAGCGCCGAAAAGGATCAGCGCCTCTGAATCGTTCCAAAAGCCTTGGTAGCGGTATGGTGCAAGCAAGATGCCATCCACCGGTGGCTGGGGCGCAGGCACAGTGGCACGGGGCCGGAAGAAATCGCCGCGCTCCCATTTAACCAATTCGTTATAAAGGTCCACTTGCGCGGCCAGGGCGCCATCCGGCAACGCAGCACCAAAGGCCAACAATGCCAAAGGATCGTCCGAACCGGGATGGCGGATGCGGGCTGCTGCCAGGCATAATGCCTCATTCGGCTGTGCCGGCCATTCCCCGCCCAACGCGTAGCACAAGGCTTGGCTGAACGGCGTGACGGGCAACTCTTTGGCAGCAGCCAGGATTGCAGCATTCCCGGACGGGGCAAGCCGCAGCAATGCGCGCACCTGCACACGCAGAGGCAACTGCGCCACTCCCGTCCCGAGTTCATTCGCGCGTTGCACCAGCACGGCCGGGTCGATGAAGCCGCCGCGGTGCGTGGCCAGTTCGAACATGCTTGCGTCATCAAAGCGTTCTGCCAGCACACCCAGGGCGCCTGTGCGCCTATGTGTGCGTTCGATCTGCTCGTCCGCCACCCAGCGCAATAGCAGGCGTGCGAATTCACCCGAGACGCACGACTTCATCTCGTAGAGATCCATCTTCACTTTGCGGGCGCGTTTGACCACTGGCGCAAAACGCGCACGGTCATCATCCGATAATGGCGCGGACCGCAACAATGCGCCGAAAGCAGCCTCGAACAAATCGAGGTCACTCTCATCCTCAATCAGGCGTGCGCACAATGCCACTAGGTCATCCAGCGTTGCCGGCACCGCCAATAAGCGGGAGGGATCCAACGGCGACATGGGCTTGCTACGTGGCGGCAGAACGATTTCCTGCCAATCCACCGCAGCAGAAACAGGCATGCCCTCGAGCAGCGCATCCAGCCTCGGCTTAATGCTCGCCGCGACGAAAGGCACCATGCCTTGCAGCGCTTCGCGCGCATCGGCGTCCATGCCCCATTTTTCAATGCGCTCGACAATCGCTTGCTGCAAATCCGGATCCGTATGCTGCAGGCCGCCAATTGATACCAGCGCCGCCGCTTTCGCGCATGCAGGATCGCGTTTGACCATAGCGTCGAGCAGTTTGAGGGCCGCTGTAATCTGCGCCTTGACGGCGGAAAGCAGGACCTGCGGCAGCGCGTCCAACAACGCGCCGTGCGCCAATTGCTTCTTGTCGAACAGCTTGGCACAAGCTTTCAGTGCCAGGGTAACTGTCGGAGGGATCCGGCTTTGCAGCATGCCGAGATAGCACGCAGCATGGGGCGTCATTTCTTCCAGCGTCGGTGCAAGCTGATCGTGGAAGCGGGAGAACCAGCCCGCACGGAACTGCGGCCAATCCCGTTCCAGAGTGCCGAGACAGCGGGCCAACAGTTCGGCACGGGAATACCAGCCATCTTCGCAGAGCTGCAACAAGTGCCAGGCCCAGGTCCGGTCGGGTTTGCAGTATTTGTCGATCGCGGCCAGGTTGTCTTCACTGCTGCCTTCGACCTCGAATATCTTCAGCAAGACAGGATGCAGCGCTTCGCGGTTCTCAACCAGGTATTCGCGCATGTAGTGAGTCCAACGCGGCATTAAGATCAGGCGTGTTACTCCCGCATCATCGATCGCGTACGGCGACAGGCCTTCAGCGGCGAGCTGCAATGCAGCTGCTATATGGCCACGCGCAGCAAAATCGCGGGCAAGCGTGCCGATTCCTGCCGGCTTTATGCGACTTACAACCTCCGCCACTCGCTTGGCAGGCAGGCGGAAGCGGCATGCCTGTTCCGCGGGCGCGCAGGCCAGGGCAGCAACTGCAATAGCATCGCGCTGGCTATCAGTGGCGAGCATGCCCCAGCTGTCGTGAACCACGGCGCGATTCCACCACCAGTAATGCATCAAGTCGGCCACCACCGCGAGCCGCTCGGCCTGGGCAGAACGCTCCTCCCGGGACATGACTTCGAGGCGGGCCAGCACTGCATCCCCATCGCCGGCATATATCAATGCCTCCAGTTCGTTCAGCGGCTGGAAGCTCATCGCGTCGCCTCCACTGCCAAGACATGTTTGCATGGCCCGCGTGCGCCCTGGTATTTGGCAAACCACGGACAGGTGCACTGCATCTCCTGCGCCACTTCACGCACACGATGTTCGCCCACCTGTGCTTCGATCGGATCGTTGTTGATGATTCTCACTGCCTGCTGCTCCAACAGTTCTCGTGCCGCCGCAAGGCGGGGGTTCAAATCGTCCACCAGTGCGAGGTCAAACGGCAACACGCGATGGAAATAACTGCCTGCTGCCACATCAAAACCAACCAGGCCTGTGGCACCGAGTACGCGCAGCGCATCGGCAACCTCGCCCGCAGGCAGTGCAAGCGCAGTCGCGATTGCAGCCGGATCGAGTGCAGCCTGCCAGTTCAGTTGCGCACGCACCGACGATAAAGCCGTAGAGCCGGACGCACGCAACAAGGCTCGCAGCGACTGGCCCTCACCTGAAAACCCGCGCCATGTTTCCGCACTCAAGGCCAGGGTCAGGCGCGCCGGGCCAAAATCAAGCACCCAGGCGCTGGATTGCTGCGCCTCGTCCGCATAAAGCGCAACGGATTTCGCCTTAGGCACCAGCGTTTCGAGCACGCGCAGGCGCGAACTGTCCGTCATGCGCACACCATCCGGAGATGGCTGAGCCGTCACGCGCAGACCCGTCGGTCCGGCAACGATCCACAAAGGCGTGCGGCCATTCGCGTTGCGTGGCAAGGCGCGCAGGAACCGTAGCGCCTCCATGCCGTTCATTGTGTACCGCAAGCGCATGCCGGCCTGGTAGGACTGCACCTCCAGCATGCCGCGCAACCAGCGCAGTGGCAATTCGACTTTGGATTCAGTCACGGAGTTGATGGTCACGCCATCGGCGCCCACCGACAGGTCCATTCCCTCGCTGTCGCGAACGCGCGCCAACGCAGCACGCATCGGTGCGTTGAAGTCCACATTGGTGGTCCCTTTGCCGAGTATGTCGCCATCATAGGCATCGGGCAGGAAGTCGGCGCGGATATAGGTGCTGCAGCACCCGGAAAAACCCTCGAACCTCAACGCGCCTTCGCCGCATGTGACTACCGGGTCGGCCAGGCGCAATATTTTCGCCAGCGAGTTAGCCGGCAGGAAGAAGCGCGACCCAACAATCAGGTGCACTGCGGTCAGAAGTTCAGAAGCCAGGCGCGGTTGCAGCAAGCGGCCTTCGAAGAAATGCGGACGCTGGTCGGCGTTCGAAGTCGCCAGTGTCAGGTGCGGTCGACCGACTTCGGTAAGGCCGGAGGAAAAAGCGTAGTGGTAGGAATGTGAAAGTGCAGGCATGCAGAAAATATAACATGCCGTAAAGCAAAATGGTTCGCTGGCTAAACCCGGTAAACCTGGGTCTGACCCAAGGGTCAGACCCTGTCTATTCAACGCAGGGGGTTGGGTTTGGCGCCTTTGACATTCAGCGAAGATCAACAGCGCACACCCAAGACCAGCGCCCGTTGCACAGACGGGGTCTGACCCTGCGGGTCAGACCCCGGTTTTTCGGTTTTCCGGTTTGAAAAAGCAAAAAGCCCGCTAACACACGTTAGCGGGCTTTTCTAATAAGAGCCTGACGATAACCTACTTTCACACTGGTTGCAGCACTATCATCGGCGCAAAGTCGTTTCACGGTCCTGTTCGGGATGGGAAGGGGTGGGACCGACTTGCTATGGT
>NZ_JAYSCO010000070.1:0-30446 GCF_041914865.1 Pseudoduganella sp.
GCGCGGGCGGTTTGTTTATGGTGAGCATGCTTTGATAAAAATCAAAAGTGCGTGCGCTGTGTCCGATTGTCAGACCTCGTATATTGAAACAGCCGCTTCGAAGGATGGTAGTAAGGTTCGGGAGGCGGCGGGGCAAGGTCACACCGGTCAGAATTGAAGCCATCGAGCTTGTGGGTCAGAAAGGTGGCCTTGCCTACTTGTTCATCTAGAACGCCGGACGGTATCTTAGGTCATCCTTATTGGTAAGCCTGCATACGAGAAAGGTGGATGAGATGAATACGCCAGTTGTGGGAATTGACGTTAGTAAGCGCAAGCTGGATGTAGCCCTGTTCGTTGATGGAAAGATCAAGGCCAAGGTCGTTCCTAATTCGCCCGATGGCTTCACGGACCTGGAAGGCTGGTTGATCAAGCAAAAGATCGACCTTTCCCGCACCCATGTCTGCCTCGAGTCGACGGGTATTTACAGCGAGCCAGTGGCGCTATTCTGGTTCGACCGGAACATCAAGGTTAGCTTGGTGAACCCCAATTGTATTAAGAGCTTCGGCAACAGTGAAAATTTGCGTAACAAGAACGATCAGATCGATGCGGGACTGATCGCTCGCTATTGCGCGGCCATGGCGCCGCCGTCGTGGCAAGCCCCTCCACGCGAGCAACGCCAGCTGCGCGCATGGAGCAACCGGCTAATCGCCCTGCAGGACATGCGCCAGCAGGAGATGAACCGGCTCGAGGTGCATGAGGTGGCAGAGCAACACGAAGTTATCAGCCATGTTCGTGACCATATCAAGTGGCTCGATGCGCAAATCGCGCAGATTGAAAGCGATATTGACGACCATATTGACCGGCATCCCGGCTTGAAACGGGATGCGGAACTCATCGAAAGTATCCCCGGCCTAGGGCGCACCACGGCAGCCAAAATACTGGGCCATATCGGCGATGTGCGCCGTTTTGAGAGCGCAAAGGCCTTTGCAGCCTTTATTGGTGTCACGCCGCGTCAGCGTCAATCAGGCAGCTCGGTACACGGCCGCACGATGATGTGTCGGATGGGAAACAGCCAATTGCGGGCCGCTCTATTCCTCCCCAGCCTAGTGGCGAAGCGCTGCAACCCGATTTTGCGAACGTTTGCTCATCGCTTGGAGGCAAACGGCCTCGCCAAGATGGCCGTCGCCGGTGCACTCATGCGCAAGCTTGCACACCAGGTCTATGGCGTGGTGAGGTCTGGCAAGCCCTTCGACCCAAACTTCCTAGAGAAAGGGCTTGCTATTCAAGACGGTATCTGACCCCGAATTTCATCACCAGAACTTCCACCAGCGCGGGGCCTTGAACGCCATCAGGGGGATGCTGGCCGGGTCCAGCAGCGATGGGCCGTTGTCGCCTTCCAGCTGGTAGCCGAACAGGTCTTCCAGCGCTGCTTCACCCAGGTCGAGCGGGTGGAAGGGCAAGGGGTAGGTGTCGGGCTCGTCGTCTGCGGGGTCGATGGCGGGAAATTTGCCGGCCCAGTAAGGCAGCTCGAACGCGCGCCGTTCGCCCAGGTCCTCGATCACGCCCCCATCCGGCGTCACGCTCAGTGAGCGCTGCCACTGGCCGTCTTTCCATATCGCGTAGGCGAACCAGTCCACCACGCTGTACATGATGTGCAGGTAGACCGTGCGTCCGCCTGCGTATTCCAGGAAGCGCGGATCGAGCTGGCTTGGGTTGTCGATCGCCAGTTCGCCGGCGGCCACGATGGACAGGCCGGGGAAGCACGCCAGCCGCACATCGCGCCCGTGCGGGCAGGCGCGGGCCAGCGTTTCGTCCTGCTGCGGCGTGTAGCGTTTGCCCGGGAACAGCTGCTCCAGCATGGCCTGGCTGGCCGCGCGGTCGAGCACCGGGCGGGCGCGCAGGATGGCAGCCGGTTCGCTTTCCGCATACATCAACATCCAGGTTTTCGCGCCCATGCTTTCCCCTTAGTCCACATTGAAAAAAGCATATCATGATAAAGGCTTGACGCGATTGCGACAGTTGTCACATACTATCGCCATTCGTCACATAAGCCGTCATGCCATGCCTATCCCATCCACTCCCGAACTCTGCGTACTGAAAGCACTCTGGCGCCAGGCGCCATTGAGCGCGCGCGAAATCCACGACGCGGTGGAGGAGGAACTGGGCTGGTCCTTTTCCTCCACCCGCAAGACCGTGGAGCGCATGATGGAAAAGCAGATGGTGGCGCAGCACGTGCGCCATGGCGTGCAAGTCTACGAAGCCCTGCTCGACAAGGTGGAGACGCTGGCCGCCTACGCCCACGATTTCGGCACCCGCATCATGGAGCTGGAGACGCCGCTGCCGGTCAACATGTTCGCCGGCAGCAAACTGGTGGATGCCAGCGAACTGGCGCAGCTGGAGCAAAAGCTGTCCGACTGGCCCGATGAGGAGGACGGCAAATGAGCGGGCTCGAACTCCTGACCATGCGCTTCCTGCTGGCCAGCCTGGGCTGCCTGGCTGCCGGCTTGAGCGTGTGGACCATCTGCGCCCTGCTGCGGCGCTGGCTGCCGGCGCTGGCCATGCAGCGCAGCCTGTGGCTGCTGGGCCAGTGCACCGTGCTGGCCATCTTCGTGCTGATGCTGCTGCCGCACAGCCAGCGCGTGCGCCTGATCCCGCCGCTGGAAGCTGCCACGCGCACCGTCACTGCCTACCTGCCGCCTGCCAGCGCGTCCACCCTGCCTGCCAGCATGGATGCGCCCGCCGCCGCCACGCCGGCATGGTCGCCGCGCGTCCTGCTGCTGCGCGCCGCCCAGGCCTGGCTCGGCATCTACCTGCTTGGCCTGGCCTGGTCCATCGCCCGCCTGTGGCGCGCGCAGCGCCTGCTGGACAGCCTGGCTTTGGGCGGCGCCCCGGCGCCTGCGCACGGCGGCGCTGCAACGCTGGAAGTGGATGCGCCGATTTCGCCCATGCTGCTTGGCCTGTTCAAACCGCGCCTGCTGCTGCCGCGCCACCTGCGCCAGTTCGACCCGCTGCAGCGGCAGATGATCGTGGAGCACGAGCTGACCCATTTGCGCCGGCACGACCTGCAATGGATGACGCTGGGCGTGCTGCTGCAAACCCTGTTGTGGTTCAACCCTTTCATGCGCCTGCTGCGCAACAGTCTGACCTGGGCCCAGGAACTGGGCTGCGACCGCGACGTGCTGCGCGGCCGTCCGGCGGCGCAGCGCAAGGCGTACGCTTCGGCCCTGGTGGCGCAGCTCAAGCTGCAGCACCTGGCGCCGCAGGGCGCGCTGGCCTTCGGCAGCATCGATGCCAACACCCTGGGCGAACGCGTGTCCCTGATCCGCAGCCCAGGCAACGCGCGCCGCGCCATGTGGGCGCGTGCCGCCACCGTGGCCGCGTTGGCCGCTATCGCCGGCGGCAATTTCGCGCTGCAGCCGGCGCTGGCGTGGAGCGTGTCCCCTTCCGCCCAGTCGATGGCGGCGCTGGACTGCACCACCTTCGTTGACGCCGCCAGCGGCCAGGCGCTGCTGCGCGAAGGCGATTGCGCCACCCGCATCACGCCCGCATCGACCTTCAACATCCCCGTCAGCCTGATGGGCTATGACAGCGGCTTCCTGCGCGACGAGCACACGCCCAAACTGCCCTACCGCGCCGAGTACAACACCTGGAACCCGGACTGGAAGCGCGACATGGGTCCGCGCGACTGGATCCGCTATTCCGCCGTCTGGTACGCGCAGCAGGTGACCGCGCAGCTTGGCCAGGCGCGCTTCGACCGCTACGTGCAGGGCTTCGGCTATGGCAACCGCGATACCAGCGGCGATGCGGACAAGGACAATGGGGTGACCTGGTCCTGGCTCGGCTCTTCGCTGCAGGTTTCGGCCGACGAGCAGACCGCCTTCCTGCGCAAACTGGTGCGCCATGAGCTGCCGGTTTCAGCGCGTGCGGTCGAGCAGACGGCAGCACTGCTGCGCCTGGACGACCTGCCGAACGGTTGGCGCGTATACGGCAAAACCGGCACCGGCGCCCCGGTCGGTGCCGACGGCAAGGACGACTACTCTCGTGCCTACGGCTGGTTCGTGGGCTGGGCCACCAACGGCAAGCGCACGATCGTGTTCGCCCGCCTGGCGCAGGACGAGAAGAAGGAAGAAGGCGCCGCCGGCCCGCGCACCAAGGAAGCCTTCCTGCGCCAGCTGCCGGCGCAACTCGCCAAACTCTAACCAAGGACTTCATCATGAATCGAAGAATTCTCGCCCTGCTGGCAGGGCTGGGCCTCCCTTTGCTCGCGCATTCGGCGGAACACTGCCTGGCCATGGCCGATGCCGCCACCGGCAAATGGCTGGTGCATGAAGGCGTATGCGGCAAACGTCTGCCGCCCATGTCCACTTTCAAGCTGCCGCTCGCGCTGATGGGCTATGACGCCGGCGTGCTGTGGGATGAGCAGGCGCCCGTTCTGCCCTTCAAGCAAGGCTACGTCGACTGGCGCCCGGTATGGCGCCAGCCGCACGGCCCCGCCACATGGATGAAGGAATCCGTGGTCTGGTACTCGCAGCAAATCACGCTGCAGCTGGGCGCCGAGCGCTTCGCCGCCTACACGCGCCGCTTCAATTACGGCAACGCCGACGTCAGCGGCGATCCGGGCAAGGACAACGGCCTGTCCGATTCCTGGCTCGGCTCCTCGCTGCGCATTTCGCCGGACGAGCAAGTGGCCTTCCTGCGCCGCGTGCTGGCGCGCGACCTGGGCCTGAAACCGCAGGCCTACGAGATGACGGCCGCCCTGGTGAAATGGCCGCAGCAAGTCGGCGGCTGGCAAGTCTACGGCAAGACCGGCAGCGGGCGCGAAGTTGGCTGGTATGTCGGCTGGCTGGAGCGCGATGGTCGCCGCCTTGTGTTTGCCCAGGCTGGCGGCGACAGCGGCATGGACCAGCGCGACGCCTTCCTGGCACGCCTGCCACGCCTGGCACCCTGAGCCGCCGGCCCCATACGCGGGGTCGCCTTCCCACTTGATCTATATCAAAAGTTTCGCAGTCGTTTTGATATGGCGCAGATCTTTCCAAATATTTGACCTGCGTCAATTCAATAACATGCATATGAAACATATGATTTAGCTGTCAAACGGCACAATCCCGTGCCGGACAAACCTGTGAGAAGAAAATGAAACCGACCTTGATGTCCAAAGCCATCGCAGCGCTGGTGATCGGCGCTGCCACCCTGGCGCCAGCTTACGCACAACACGGCCAGCACGGCGGCAACGGCAGCACCGCCGTCAAATACCGCCCGGACGTGACTTACACCCTGCGCACCGATATCGCAGACGGTAAGCTGGTATTCGTGAGCGACTCCGGCGAGACCAAGGGCAAGGCCAACCCGACCTTGCGCGTGCCGGTCGGCGCCGTGGTGCAGATCAACCTGGTCAACGGCGACGGCGCCATCCACGACATCTCCGTACCTGAATTCAAAACCAAATCGAACCAGCTGAAGGACAAGGGCGCATCCACCGCCATCGTCTTCAAGGCCGACAAAAAAGGCGAGTTCACCTATATCTGCACCCTGCCCGGCCACGTGGCGGCAGGCATGATCGGCAAGATCATCGTGGGCGACGTCGAAGCCAAGGCCAAGCCGCAGGGGGCCGACGTCTCGCAGAACCCGATGGCAGTCGGCACCCCGGTCGGCAAGCGCGGCCCGCAGACCGTCAACGTCAAGCTGGACACTACTGAAATCGTCGGCCAGCTGATGGACGGCACCACCTACAAATACTGGACCTTCAACAGCAAAGTGCCAGGCCCGTTCATCCGCGTGCGCGTGGGCGACACCGTCAACGTCGACATGTCCAACGCCAAAGACAGCGAAATGATCCACTCGGTGGACTTCCACGCCGTGACCGGCCCAGGCGGCGGCGCTGCGGTGACCCAGGCAGCTCCAGGCAGCACCAAGAGCTTCACCTTCAAGGCCATCAACCCCGGCCTGTACGTCTACCACTGCGCCACCCCGATGGTGGCCCAGCACATTTCCAACGGCATGTACGGCATGATCCTGGTGGAACCGGAAGGCGGCCTGCCGAAGGTGGACCGCGAGTTCTACGTGATGCAGGGCGAACTGTACACCGCGCAGAAGCACGGCACCCCTGGCGAAGCCGAATTCTCGCTCGACAAGCTGCTGGCCGAACAGCCTGAACACCTGATGTTCAACGGCACCCATGACGCGCTGACCAAGACCCACCGCATGGAAGCCAAGGTTGGCGAAACCGTGCGCATCTTCTTCGGCGTCGGCGGCCCTAACGCCACCTCCAGCTTCCACGTGATCGGCGAAGTGTTCGACCGCGTCTATAACCTGGGCGACCTGACCTCGCCACCGCTGCAGAACGTGCAGACCACCACCGTGGCTCCGGGCGGCGCAACGATGGTGGAGTTCAAGGTCGAAGTGCCGGGCCGCTTCATCCTGGTCGACCACGCGCTGTCGCGCATGGAAAAAGGCCTGGTTGGTTTGCTGCACGTGGTTGGCAAGGAAAATCCGGAAATCTTCCGCACCAACAGCAAGCCTGACGGCGATTCGGGCCACTAAGCAGGAAACAGCCCGACATAAGCGTAACCAGACAGGACCCCCAGCCGGGGGTCCTTTTGCCATTTCAGGAGAACCAATATGCCAAGCCCCAAAATCGACCCCCGCGAGTTCCTCAAGCGACTGCCCCTGTTCGCAGACCTGTCGCAAGAGGAGCTGTCGCTAGTGGCTGCCGGCACTACCGAGCATCACATTCCACGCGGTAGCGCAGTGTTCCAGCGTGGCGATCCGTGCATCGGATTCCACATGGTCATCTTCGGCCAGGTCAAACTCAGTTTCCTCTCAGCCCAGGGCAATGAAAAGATCGTCGAGATCATCGGCCCCGGCCACAGCTTCGGTGAAGCCTTGATGTTCATGGAAAAGCCCTACATCGTCACCGCCCACGCAGTCAGCGATTGCATGCTGCTGCACATTTCCAAGCACACCGTGTTCGCCGAGCTGCAGCGCAACCCGCAGTTCGCGCGCCGCATGCTGGCCGGCATGAGCCGCCGCCTGCATGGCTTGATTTCGGATGTGGAAGCCTACTCGCTGCGCTCAGGCAGCCAGCGCATCATCGGCTACCTGTTGAAGGATGATGATGCAGGCGATGGTTCGGAGATCACGCTGGCGGTCAGCAAAAAGCTGCTCGCCTCGCGTTTGAACCTGACGCCGGAGTACTTCTCGCGCGTGCTGCACGAGCTGGCCGACCAGGGCATGATTGCCGTGAACGGCCGCCAGATCAAGATTCTGGATGCGGCGCGCCTGCGAGCTTACGAAGGGTAAACGCCGCCAGCGCCAGGTCGAAACCCAGGCGCATGCAGGCCACCGCCAGCACCGCACCCGCGAGCTGGGCCAGCCAGCCGGGTGCGAAGGCGGCGCCCAGCAGCAACAGCACGCTGGCGGCGTGCCAGGCCAGCTGCACGCGCGGCTCGCTGTCCGGCATCAGCTGGCGCACGCCCGGCACGTCGCAACCGGCGTGCTGGCCGTGGTACCACAACAGGAACGGCACGATCTTGTACAGCATGCCGTTCACCGCCGACATGGCGAAGCCGGCGATAAACAGCACACCCAGAACCAGCGACCTGTCCCCGCCCTTCGGGCACAGGAATACCAGCACGCAGGCCAGCAGGGAGCCCAGCGACAGCCACCAGTACCAGGTCGACACATCGGCCGCGCGTTTGCGGCGCTTCAGCAGCAGTATGGTGTAGACGGCGAACAGCGCCAGGCAGACGGCCACCAGGCCGGCGCCGATCCATTGCCATGGCTGCTCCAGCAGGTAGCCGGCGGTCCACAGCGCCAATCCGGCCAGGCAAAGCGGCGGCAAGGCAAACGCCAGCGGGCGCGGGAACAATTGGGTGGACTGGAACATCGGCACCACCTGGAACACCACCGACACCACCAGCACGCCGACCCAGCCCACCAGGGCCCAGGCGGCATGCACATTGGTCCAGACGGTCGGCTGCAGGCGCAGCGCGCCCACCAGCACCGCCACCAGCGTCAGGCCGATGGCAACCGCGCAGCCCAGCGCCAGCACCGCCTGGCGCATGCCCGCCACCACCGGCAGCGCGGCCGGCGCCGAGCGCTGCGCCAGGGCGCGCGCCAGCACCGCCACCAGCAGCGCAAAGGCGCCCGCCAGCAGCATGCCGCCGGCGCGCAGGCAGAGCGGCCAGCCGCACAGGAAACCGCAGGCCAGCAGCAAGGTACCGCCGCCCAGCGCGCCCCAGATCGCCGGCGCCAGCCGGCGTGCCCAGTGCAGCTCCACGCCCGCCACCACCGGCACCATCTGCAGCAGCGACCCTGCCATAGCCATGCCCAGGTAGCCAAGCGTGAGCAGATGGGTGGCTGCCAGCGTGGCCGGCGCCCAGCGCGTGGTCATCGCGTCCGCGCCGTGCCACACCAGCAGCAGGCCGGCCAGGGCACCAAACCAGGGCGCCACCAGCAGGAAGCGCAGCGGCAGCGCCAGCCCGGGCGTATGCTCGAATGCCAGCTTGCGTTGCATCAGTTGGCTTGGGTAATCAGGATTTCGTAGGTGTAGTTGTCGCGCATCGAAGTGGCGTAGCGGTAGCCGTTGTTCTTCAGGATGCGGTACAGCGGCACCGGCTCGCGGTCGATGACCATGCGGATATGCTGGCCGGGTTGCAGCTGGTCGAGCGCTTCCAATACGCGCTCCATCGGTTCGGGCGGCACCATGCCGCACAGCTCCAGGACAATTTCAGGCGCACTCATGATGGTTCCTTCAGAGTAGGTCCGCCAGGGTCTGGCGGTCGAGATGGCCGAGGTAGGCCTCGGTCGCCTTGCGGATGCCTTCCTGCAGGCGGCAGGCGCCGCTCAGCTGGCAGGTGTTGCGCGTGGCGTTAAAACATTCAACGATGGTGAAATCGGCTTCGGCCAGGCGCACCACGGCGCCCACCGAAATCGAAGCCGGCGGCTGCGCCAGGCGCAGGCCGCCGGCCCGGCCGCGCCAGGTGGCCACCAGCCCGGCCTGGCCGAGCCGGTGTGCCACCTTGCGCAGGTGATGCTCGGAGATCGCGTGTGCCTGGGCGATCTCCTGCACGGTCACCAGCCTGCCCTGCTGCCGGCCCAGGTACATGAGCAGGCGCAGTGCGTAGTCCGTGTGACCGGTCAGGCGCATGGCTTAGTTCTCCAGCACGGCGCCTTCGGCAACGGATTCCTCCTGCTTCGCCTTGCCAACCAGGCGCAGGGCGAACAGGGCCAGGAACACGCAGCCAACCGCGAACACCACGTCGCCCGGCACGCGCAGCCAGACCGCGGTTTCCATGAAGGCGGAGTGCACCACCTCAGGCGAACGGGCGTACCACATGCCCTTGGTGATCGAGGCCACGGCCTGGTAGATACCGGCTGGGACCAGGGACATGAACACCATCATGGCCAGGCCGATATTCATGGTCCAGAACATACCGGCCAGCAGTTTGTCGGACCAGGCCAGGCGATCCACCAGGCCGCGCAGGCAGAACAGCATCAGGCCGATACCGAGCATGCCGTACACGCCGAACAGCGCAGCGTGGCCGTGGGCGGCAGTCATGTTCAGGCCCTGCATGTAGTACAGCGCGATCGGGGTGTTGATCGAGAAGCCCAGCAGGCCAGCGCCCACGGTATTCCAGAAGCCGACGGCGATGAAGCACAGGATGGCCCATTTGTAAGCACCCAGCCACGGAGCGGCTTGCGAACGCTTGTAGTTGCGATAGGCTTCGATACCGATCAGCGACAGCGGAACCACTTCCAGCGCGGAGAACATGGCGCCGATGGCGATCACCGAAGTCGGCGTACCGGTGAAGTACAGGTGGTGCAAGGTACCCAGGATGCCACCGAACAGGAACACGATGGTTTCCAGGATGATGGCGCTATTCGCCGACGCGGCGCGGATCAGGCCCAGGCGGGTGAACAGCAGCGCGATGACAGCGGTAGCGAACACTTCGAAGAAGCCTTCCACCCACAGGTGGACCAGCCACCAGCGCCAGTACTCGACCATCGAGTAGTGGGTGCTCTTGCCCCAGGTCAGGGACGTCGCATAGAAGCCGCCGATGCACAGTGCAGCCAGGAACACCATTGCGATGATCCCACGGCTTTCCGATGGGGTTTTCAGTGCCGGCCACAGGCCGCGACCAAGCAGGAACGCCCAGAACAGCAAGCCGATGAACAGCAGGATCTGCCACACGCGGCCCATGGAGGTGAACTCCAGGCCCTGGTTACCCAGCCAGAAAGCGAAGTCGGTGCCTTTGTGGCCCAGCACGCCCAGCCAGCCGGTGGCGGTCGAACCAACCACAATGAACAGCAGCGCGTAGAACAGCACGTCGGTGCCCAGCTTTTGGAACTTGGGTTCCACGCCGGAGATGGCAGGCGCGATATACAGGCCGGTCGCCAGCCAGGCGGTCGCAATCCACAGCACGGCGAACTGGGTGTGGATGGTGCGGCTGACGGTGAACGGCAGGATTTCTGCCAATGGGAAGCCGAAGAAGCTGGTGCCTTCCACTGCATAGTGGGCGGTGATGATGCCCATGCCGACTTGCGCCAGGATCAGGCCGACGACAACCAGGAAGTACTTCTTGGTGGCCTTCATGGAAGGCGTGGCTTTCAGGCTGAACAGCGGATCGTTCTTCGGCGGCACAGGATCTTCTTCTTCCTTGTGCATGCCGTGGTAGAACAGCATGCCGGCGATGGCGCCGATCATCAGGATGACCGAAGCAATCGACCAGATGCCGGCGCCGGCGCTCGGCGTGTTATCGACCAGCGGTTCGTGCGGCCAGTTGCTGGTGTAGCTCAGGCCAGTTTCGCCCGGACGGTCGGCAGCGGCAGCCCACGAGGACCAGAAGAAGAAGCCCGACAGCGCAGCGCGGTCATTCGCTTCCGGCAGCGCGTTCGGGGTCATTGCATACTGCTCGCGCAGTTTTGCATATTGCGCTTCATCGCCGAACAGGCCGGTGTAGTGGGCCGCCACGATACGCACTGCTTCAGCGCGGATGGCGGACAGCTTCACTTCATTGGTGTCGGCGTTGTAGGTGTTGGTGCGCAGTTCGGCTTTCACCAGGGCGTCAACGTGGGCCTTGCCGCCCGCTTCCAGCTGGGCGTAGTCCTTGTTGAAGTTTTTGCGCGCGAACAGGTCCTGCAGGGCGACCGCTTCGCGGTGCAGCCAGTCAGCCGACCAGTCCGGCGCCAGGTAGGAACCGTGGCCCCAGACGGTGCCCAGCTGCTGGCCACCGGCCGACAGCCAGGCGCTTTGGCCGTGCTTCACCTGGTCAGGGGTGTAAAGCACGGCGCCAGTCTCGTCGACCACTTGCGCAATCGGCGGCGCTTTCAAATAGATTTCGCGGCCCACCCAGCCTAGCACCGTGAACGATGCAAGGCAGATAATGGCGAGCCACGTCCATAACTTCTTAGTGGCGTGCATGATAGCTCCTTTTGTGGTGTTTCAAATGTATGTTTTTAGCCAGAATACAGCCGCCACCCGGGCAGCTCACATGATCCAGGTCAAGTGTTAATTAATGGCCGCCGCAGCCGCCACAGCAGGTCTGGCTGCGTTGCGTTACTGGTGCATAGCCGTTTTCTTCCAGCACTTTGCCCAGGTGGTGGATGCTGGTCAGGGAATCGTCGAAGGCGATTTCGACATGTGCGCCGCCGGCTGGCGCGTGCACGCCGCGGATGCCGGGGACGGTGCGCAGCAGTTCAAGGACTCGGGTGACGTTGGCTGCGTCCAGGATGGAAGCTAATTGGAAAGAGTGATGCATTTGTAATTCCTCCTCGGGGTAGTTGTGGGAGGAAGTGTAGGGAGCCGCGCTGTTTGCGTCCTTGACGCAGCTTAAGCAAAACCCGGTGAGGCGGTGTCTGACACAAGTATCAGACACCCAACGGTCTCAAAGGCGGGGGCGGGTTCAAGGCTTTTGACTGTTCACGAAGGTCCAGGACTTTAAACCAACGCCAATGTCCGCCGCGCAGACAGGGGTCTGACCCGCAGGGTCAGACCCCGCCCTACCGGGTTTCAGCCGCAGCCCCCCATATAGTGGCACTCCACGCAACGCGTGCACCCATCCACCTTATGCAGCGCCCGCGCCCCGCATTCCGGGCACTTGCCCGCCGACTGCACCGGCGCCGCGCCGGCCGCCGTCATCGCCTCCGGCGCCCCATGCCCAGCCTCGCCCCGCATCGCGAACTGCGCCGCCAGCTGCGGCACCGGCACCTGGTTGCCGTAGGCATCCAGGAACCCGCGCCGGATCAGGATCCGCTGCAAGGTGAACGCAATCGCCGCCACCTCGGAATCGTGGTACACCGGCACCTGCACCCCATCCTCGCGCGTCAGCAAGCCGCAGCGCACCGGCCCCTTCTCCCACGCCACCTCCCGCATATCGGCCAGCGCCTTGGCGATCGAACTGCCGGCCCGCGCCGCCATCGACAGCAAGCGCATGGACGAAGTAATCCACTGCTGCCCGTCGCTGCGCTGGTTGGCCGGCATGAAGAACTCGAACGGCCGCTCAATGCGCACCGGCGCCCCATCCAGCACGCCGTCCACGGTGATGAAGCTCACCGTCAGGTAAGCCGCCTTCTTGCCCTCCTGCGTCCAGTACTCCACTTTGGAGGTCACCGACTCCAGCTCCCCCAGCGGACGCCCATCGAAGCGCTTGCGCAGCGGATCATCGTCGCGCACAGCGGGCGCCGCCCCTGCCGCCGCGGACGTCGGCTCCGGCGCCACGCTCAGCACGCTGCCCGTCACCGAATTCGGCCGGAACGTCGCCAGCCCCTTCAAGCCCGCCTGCCACGCCTCCGTGTACAGGTCCTTGAAGTCCTCGAACGGATAAGCCTCCGGCACATTCACGGTTTTCGAGATAGCAGTATCCACGAACGGCTGCACCGCCTCCATCATGCTCACATGGTCCAGCGCCGCCATATCCAGCGCCGTCACGAACTGCGGCGGCAGCTGTTCCATGTCGAAGCCCATATGCCGATACAGGCGCCAGGCATGGTCCGCCACCTCATAGAAACGCGACGACCCATCCGGCATACGCTTGCGGCGCTGGTACACCCACGAAAACGCCGGCTCGATGCCGTTGGAAGCGTTGTCCGCAAAGGCCAGCGTAATCGTGCCGGTCGGCGCGATCGACAGCAGGTGCGAATTGCGGATGCCATGCGTGGCGATCGCCTCGCGCAAAGCCTTCGGCAGGCGCCGCACGAAATTGCCCTCCAGGTACTTGTCCTTATCAAACAAAGGAAACGCGCCCTTCTCCTGTGCCAGCGCCACCGACGCCGTGTACGCCGCATCGCGCAGCGCCTCCGCAATGCTGGCCGCCATGGCGCGGCCATGGGCCGAGTCATAGCGCAGGCCCAGCATCACCAGAGCGCTGCCCAGGCCCAGGAAACCAAGGCCTATCCGGCGCTTGCCGGCCCCCTCCTCCGCCTGTTGCGGCAGCGGCCACTGGGTCGCATCCAGCGCCAGGTCCAGCATGCGCACGCCGACGCCGGCCACGCGGCGCATGGCCTCGTAATCAAACTCCGCCCGCTCGCTGAAAGGGTGGCGCACGAAACAGGTCAGGTTGAGCGAGCCCAGGTCGCAGCAGCCGTAGCCCGGCAAAGGCTGCTCGCCGCACGGATTGGTGGCGCGCAAAGTCTCGCAATAATAAAGATTGTTCTCCGCATTGATGCGGTCCACGAACAGCACGCCCGGCTCGGCGTGGTCGTAGGTGGACGCCATGACCTTGTCCCACAGCTCGCGCGCGGCAACGCGGCGGTACACCCACAGCCCGTCCTCGCGCTGGCTGGCGCCCGCCGCCAGGTCCTCATCGCCCGGTTCCACCTTGTGCACCAGCTCAAACTGGCCATCGGCCGCCAGCGCCTGCATGAAGGCATCCGTCACGCCGATCGACAGGTTGAAATTGCGGAAGCCGCCATCGTCCTTGGCGGCGATGAAGCGCTCGATATCGGGATGGTCGATGCGCAACACGCCCATCTGCGCACCACGGCGCGCGCCCGCCGATTCCACGGTCTTGCAGGAAGCATCGAATACTTCCATATACGACACCGGCCCGGAAGCGCGCGACTGCGTGCCCTTCACCTTGGCCCCGGCCGGACGGATGGCGCTGAAATCGTAACCCACGCCGCCGCCGCGACGCATGGTTTCCGCCGCCTCCGCCACGGCCGTGTAGATGCCCGGCAGCCCGTCCGCCTCGCCGGTCACGGAATCGCCCACCGGCTGCACGAAGCAGTTCATCAAGGTAGCTTTCAGCCCCAGCCCGACCGCCGAATTGATGCGGCCCGCCGGCACAAAGCCATGCTCCTGCGCCCACAGGAACTGCTCCTCCAGGCCGGCGCGCAGCTCGGGCGCCTCCAGCGCCGCCAGCGCCTGCGCTACCCGGCGCCGCACATCGATGATGTCCTGCTCCTCGCCCTTCGCATATTTTTCGCGCAGCACGTCCAGCGAGATTTCCTGCGGCGGCATCGGGTTGCCGAACATTTTGTCGTTTGCATTCATTTAGTGATAGTCCTGCTCAGGTTAAACTGAGCCTGACTATCCCCGAATGCCGCGCCAAAATCCTTAACCTACGTCAAGTTTGGCGACCAGATCTCGTCTTCCGACCACCCCAGCTCCGCAAAGTCCCGCACCCGCAAGGGCGCCTCGCCCGACGCGAAAAATTCATCGAGCTGCGGCGGCTTTACCGGCGTCGAAGACAGCATGGCATGCACCTGGCCACGGTGATGGATCTGGTGTTCGAACAAATGGGCCAGCAAACGCTGGCGGCTGTCGCGCTGGATATCGCCATCGCCCCGATCGATTGTCACGATGCGCCCCAGCTGCTCGTCCTGCAGCGCTTTGCAATACGCGATCAGGCGCTGGTCCGACGCGCGCTGCGCCTGCCACAGGCTGGCGCAATCGTCGAACGGCTCCGGCTGCGCAAAGAACGCGCTGTAATAGTCCGGATGCGGCGGCGCCCCGCGCGCCTCACGCTCCAGCGCATCGATGTAGAACCAGTCCACCGTCAGGATATGGTTCAGCGTCGCCTTGATGGACGGGAAAAAGCCGCTGCGCGGCGCGGTGAAATCGTCCTGCGAAAGCTGGGCGCAGGCACGCAGCAAGCGATGGTTGGCCCAGCCATTGTTATACGCCTCCGACAGCAGGTGGCGCGACAAGCGCCGCCCATCCTGCCGCAACGCCGCCTCGATCGAAGCGCGGTAGCCCTGCGGCAGCCGCTCCGGCAACGCATGCGGCGCAAACAGTCCCACCTCCTGATGCTCATGGCTCAGCACCGGCACAAAGCCGCCCTCCAGCTGGCAGGCATAGGTCACGATGAAGACCCGTTTGCCCGGCACCACCTCGAACAGGTAGCTATCGAGCAGGGACCCGACGCGCAGCCGCACGCCCAGCTCCTCCTCTACTTCGCGCACCAGGCACGCTTGCGGGCTTTCGCCATCCTCGATCCGCCCGCCGGGCAGCTCCCACTCCCCGCGCTCATTCAACAGCAGGACAACACGGCCATCCGGCGCGCAGAACACGCCCTTCACAGAAACAGGATAAGTCATTCGGTATGCAACCCGGTAATGCCGGGAGCCTCTTCCAGGATAGCGCGCACCGCAGCGTAAAGGCCCGCGACCGCCCCGCTGCGCGGATCGCGCCCCGCCAGGCGCGCCATCAGGCCGCAATCGGCGAAAACATAGATTTGCCAGCCCTCTTCAGCGTTGGCGCAGGCGACGTACAGCTCGCAATCCTCCGCCGCCACCGGCACGCACCAGGCGAAATCCTCGGGGATCACATCGCCCAGCGCCTGGTAGCCTTGCCTGGGCAGCTCTTTCGCCATCCACTCCGCCAGGTGCCGGCCGAAGATGCCGGGATTGGTCAGCTGATCCTCGCCCTGGACGATTTCAAAGCGCGTGGACTGGAACATCAGGATCGGGCTGTGCATGCTGATGCTCCTTCCATCGTCTATTCGCGCGGAAGCTGCGCGAACGCAGCGTTCAGGCGCCGCACCATCTCGCCATTCATACTGGCGGTGTGCTTGTTCCAGCGGTCCATCGCATGCTGCAGCTCATTGCGCAGGCGCTGCGCCAGCTGGATCTCGCGCGCATTGGCCGCCCAGATCGCAAACTCCGCACGCGCCTCAAAGCTGCCAAAGCGATCCACCGCGCCCTCAAATTCAGCGCGCGCCTCGCCGTTGCGCCCAGCACCAGCCAACGCCTGCGCCATCAGCAGGCTGCATTGCTCGGCGCGGAAACCGGCATCGGTGCGGCGCACGAACTCCAGGTGTTCAATCGCTTTACCAAACGCCCCGGTAGCCAGGTTGGCACGCGCCGCGCCCAGGCGGATATCCAGGTCCGAACCGAAAGCCCCCTGCAGGCACGCCTCATAGGTGGTCGCCGCTTCCGCCGCCTCCCCCGCATCCAGCAGGGCAGCGGCCAGGCGCATCTGGTTTTGCGCAGTCGGCGTGAAATCGAACGCCGCGCGCGCATCACGCAGTTCACGGCCCGGGTCCAGCATGCGGCCGGCCGCCGCCACCGCCTTGCGCGCGCCATGCTCCAGGCGGGAGCTTGGCAAATAGACCGCGAAAAAGTACACCACGCTGCCCAGCAAAGGGAAGGAGAACAGGATCAGCAGCCAATACAGCTCGCGACCGCGCCGCACCGCATGCACGGCAAAGAAGATCGCAACCAGGATGTGCAAACCCAGACCAACAAACGGCATTTCTCTTCCCCCGGATTATTAATACTTTGATTATAGTCGAGGGTCGCGCAATGGTTCCAGATGGATGCTGAGCCCTGCCGCCGAAGTGCGGATAGCGGTCGGCACATACTGCACGCCCGCGTAGCGCAGCTCATCCGGACGCCAGTTATAGATCGGGGTATCGCGCACCAGGCTATCGGCCAGCACACGCGCCGCACCGCCGACCTGGCGCTGGGTGCGCTCATCCAGCCCATCCAGCGTCAAGTCGTCCAACCGCGCATCGGCCAGCATCACCGCATTGCGCTCCTGGTCGATATTCAGGCGGCCCGACAACCGCACGCTGCCCGTAAACTGCTGCCGCATCAACGGCGAGCTGACCGTCAGCACCGCGCCCAGCGCGATGCGGTCATTCGGCAGCGTGGAAAGGCGCGGCTGCTCCAAACGCAGCTGGAACACCGCCAGCGCCCGATGCTCCAGCGGGAAACGCTGGTCTATATTGCGTTGCAGCCTGGCCAGCGGCACCTCATAGTCGCGCGGCCCGGCAAAGGTAGCGCAGCCGGACAGCACGGCCGCCGCCGCCGCGGCACCCAGCATGGCCGCCGCGCCCAAGGCGCGCACGGCACGGCGTCTGTGTTGGTTCATCTTTGGCCCCTGTGTCATAGTGCCTGCGACTATAGCGAGGATCGGGCATGGCGGGTGTAACCATTGGTATCGCAGGCTGGTCGCTGGCGCGCCCCGACGCCGGCCTATTCCCCGCGCCCGGCAGCGGCAGCGCCCTGCAACGCTATGCCGCCGTCTTCGGCGCAGTGGAAATCAACTCCTCGTTCTACCGCCCGCACAAGCCCGAAACATACGCGCGCTGGGCCGACAGCGTACCACCCGGCTTCCGCTTCGCCGTCAAGCTGCCGCGCACCGTCACGCACGAAAAGCGCTTGCAGGATACCAGCCCCGAACTTGACCGTTTCGCCGCCGAAGCCGGCGCCCTGCACGAAAAGCTGGGCTGGGTCCTGGTACAAACTCCGCCCAGCCTGCGCTTCGACCCCGCTGCCGCCAGCGCACTGTTCACCGGCCTGCGCCAGCGCCTCGCCGGTCCCCTGCTGGCCTGCGAAGCCCGCCACGGCAGCTGGTTCGACGCCGACGCCACCGCACTGTTGCGCGGACTGGACGTCATCCGCGTGGTCGCCGACCCGCCCGCCGGCACGCCCGGCCCCTTCATTGCCACCAGCAGCAGCGCCAGCTACGTCCGCCTGCACGGCAGCCCGCAAATCTACCGCTCCCCCTACGAACCAGAACGGCTGCAGCGGGTAGCCAGCTGGCTCGCCGCCCAGCCCGGCCAGGCCCTGGTCATCTTCGACAACACCATGTCCGGCACCCAGGCCCGCCAGGCCAGGATGCTGGCTGACCTCCTCCACGCCAGCTAGCGTTGCAAAAAAACACTTGCACTGGTGAAAATCAGTGTTATAGTTCACTACAACACCAGTCCATTAAATCACCAACACTGGAGGAAATGATGTATGTGGAATGAAAACCGACCGATCTACCTGCAGTTGAAGGAGCGGGTTGTCGGCATGATGCTGGACGGCCTGCTCAAGCCAGGCGATGCCCTACCCTCGGTACGCCAGGTCGCAGCCGACTATCAATTGAATCCGATCACCGTCTCCCGAGCCTATCAGGAGCTGGTCGATGAAACCTTGGTTGAAAAAAGAAGGGGATTAGGAATGTACGTTACCGAAGGCGCTGTTGATAAACTGCTGTCCACTGAACGCGACCGCTTTATTCGCGAAGAATGGCCCGCAATGGTTGAGCGCATCCGCCGCCTGGGCCTGGACATTGAACAACTGCTGCGCGCCACCAATGTGCCGCCACAAGGAGCCCCGGCATGACAGCCATCATCACCGCCAAACACCTGAGCAAACGTTACGGCGCCACCAAAGCGCTGGACGACGCCAGCTTCGAAATCAAGGCTGGCCGCATCGTCGGCCTGATCGGCCCCAACGGCTCGGGCAAGACCACCACCCTGAAAGCCATCCTCGGCCTGTCGCGCTTCGACGGCGAACTGAATGTGCTCGGCCTCGACCCGCGCGAACAGCGCGATGAACTGATGAAAGACGTCTGCTTCATCGCCGACGTCGCCATCCTCCCGCGCTGGCTGAAAGTGAAAGACGCCATCAGCTTCGTGGAAGGCGTGCACCCCCGCTTCAACCGCGAACGCGCCGAGAAATATATCGCCAACACCAAGCTTGAACCGAACATGAAGGTCAAAGCCATGTCCAAGGGCATGATCGTGCAGCTGCACCTGGCCCTGGTGATGGCGATCGACGCCAAGCTCCTGGTGCTGGACGAACCGACCCTCGGCCTGGACATCCTGTACCGCAAGCAGTTCTACCACCAGCTGCTGGAAGACTACTTCGACGAAAACAAGACCATCCTCATCACCACCCACCAGATCGAGGAAGTCGAAAACATCCTGACCGACCTGATGTTCATCCGCGACGGCAAGATCACCCTCGCCGCCTCGATGGACGAAATCGGCGACCGCTACACCGAAGTGATGGTGCAGCCCGAATACATGACCGCCGCCAGCGCGTTGCAGCCACTGCACCAGCGCACCGTGTTCGGCAAAGCCGTGATGCTGTTCGACGGCGTCTCGCGCAAACAGCTCGAAACGTTCGGCGAAACACGCACCCCAAGCGTGGCCGACCTGTTCGTGGCCAGCATGAAAGGACAATACGAATGAATACGATGAAATGGCTGATCCAGCGCGAATACTGGGAAAACAAGGGCATGCTGTTCTGGGCCCCCGCCATTGTGGGCAGCCTGATGGTGCTGTTCTCCGGCGTGATGGTCGCCTTCGGCATGAACATGAACGTGCAGATCGACGGCGAGAAGATTGCACGCTTCCACGAGATGACCACCATCCAGCGCCACGACGTGGCCAATGCCTTCGGCGCAGCCTTCCCCATGGTAGCCACGCCGCTGTACATCCTGATGGCGTTCCTGATCTTCTTCTACTGCCTGGGCGCATTGCATGACGACCGCCGCGACCGCAGCATCCTGTTCTGGAAATCGCTGCCGGTGTCGGATACCGAGACCGTGCTGTCGAAAGTCGCCATGGCGCTGGTGGCCGCCCCCCTGATCGTCGCCGTGATCGGATTCGCATCGTCGTTCGCCATCCTGCTGATCGGCTCCATCGCCCTCTCCTTCCACGGCCTGAACGTGTTCAGCGACCTGATGTCCTCCACCGCATTGTGGCTCAGCCCATTCCGCATGCTGTCGCTGATCCCGATCTACCTGCTGTGGGCACTGCCGACCGTCGGCTGGCTGCTGATGGTATCGAGCTGGGCACGCAGCAAGGTATTCCTGTGGGCCGTCGGCGCCCCGCTGATGAGCGGTGCATTGCTCGCCTGGGCCAACGCCGGCTTCAAGCTCGGGCTGAACATCGAATGGTACTTCACGCAAGTGGTGCTGCGCCTGCTGGGCAGCGTCCTGCCGGGCAACTGGATGATCTTCGACGAAGGCGCCCGCCGCGCGATGGAACAAGCCGAGCGCGGCGACCTGCCGCCAGCAAGCCAGGTCGCCGTCTTCTACAACGAAGCCTACGCCTCCCTGGCCAGCCCGACGCTGTGGATCGGCGTTGCAGCCGGCGTCGCGATGATCGCCGCCGCCATCTACCTGCGCCGGTGGCGCGAAGAGAACTGATACCAGTTCGCAAATAAAAAAGCCCGCTCTTCAGCGGGCTTTCTTATTGGAAAAACCAGCGCCAAAAACCGGTGCCAGGTCTGTCATTTGGACAGTCGAAACCAATCTTTGATATTTCTCAATACAAGAAATTGGCGCTTTTCGCGTATTGAGATGAATCAAATGCTAGCGCTAGCTGTCCAAATGACAGACCTGGCACCGGTTTTGGCACCGAAATGACAGACCTGGCACCGGTTTTGGCACCGGGTTTTGGCGCCTCAAAAGTGGTACTCGGCGCGGACCATCGGCGTTTGGGCGAGGCTGCCGGGTACGTTGGATGGGTTGCCGAACTTGTTGCGCCAGTATTGGTATTCGATGCCGGCCTTGAGCTTGCCAGGCTTGAGGCCGGCGGCGGTGCTAAAGTCGTACATCAGCTGCATGTCGAGGTTGGTTTCGGGGGCGGTGGGGCCGCCGAATTCGTTGCGGCCTTTGCTGCCGATGTAGTTCACATAGCCTTCGAACGACCAGCCGCTGCCAAGCGGGATGCCCCAGGCGGCGTTCAGCATGGCGTGCGTGTCGTAGCGGTAGCGCTTGGGCACGCCGATCGGGTTGTTGCTTTCCCATAGGGCCAGCAGGCTGATGTTCAGGAAGCCGGGGACGTCCACCATCAACGTCGGGCCGACTACCAGCATCTGCTTGCGCGAGGCGTAGCCGTTGTCGTTCTTGTGGTTCCAGTCGAAGCCTGCGGTCATGCCGAGGCCGCGCATGCCTGCGCCTTTGAACTCTTTGCCACTCAGCTTGCCGATATCCCAGGTGTGGCGGTATAGCAGGTAAGCCTCGGTCGCGCTGTCGTCCTTGCGGTCGGACTTCAGGATGTCGAGGTTCATGTAGTTGCTGCCGTAGGCGTGGCCGCTGGCGTGCGTCAGGTTGACGATGTGCTTACGGATGTCCTGCGGGTTGTACGGCTCGGCGAAACGGGTGCCGAAGCGGTAGCCGATGGTGTTGTCCATCCAGTCGAGCGCCATGGCTGGTTGCGCAGCGCCCAGGGCCAGCAGCGCTGCGGTGACGGTCGTGGTGAAGTGCTTCATGTGGTGGCTTCCCCTTTAGCGAATTTTGAGCGTGGCGTCGAGCTTGAACAGGCCGACAACTTCTTCCAGCCGTGCGGCTTGCTCGCTCAGGGACTGGGCGGCGGCGGCGGCTTGCTCCACCAGCGCGGCGTTTTGCTGCGTGGTGTTGTCCATTTGCGTGACGGCCTGGTTGACCTGGTCGATGCCTAGGCTTTGCTCCTGGCTTGCGCTGGCGATTTCGCTCATCAGGCCTGCGACGTTCTGCACCGATTTGACGATGTCCTGCATGGCGGCGCCGGCGGAATCGGCGAGCTTGCCGCCGTCGGCGACTTGCTGCACCGATTCGGTGATCAGTTCTTTGATCTCTTTCGCTGCGGCGGCGCTGCGCTGGGCGAGGTTGCGCACTTCGCTTGCCACCACGGCGAAGCCGCGCCCCTGTTCGCCGGCGCGCGCTGCTTCGACGGCGGCGTTCAGCGCGAGGATGTTGGTCTGGAAGGCGATGCCGTCGATCACGCCGATGATGTCGGAGATCTTGCTGGAGCTGGCGGTGATCAGCTGCATCTTCTCGACCACCTGCCCCACTACCTCGCCGCCGCGCCGTGCGGAGTCGGCGGTGCTGGCGACCAGCTTGTTGGCTTGTTCGGCGTTGGCGGTGTTGTTATGCACGGTGGAGGTGAGCTGCTCCATGGCGGCGGCGGTTTCCTCCAGGTTGGAGGCTTGCGCTTCGGTGCGGGCCGACAGGTCCATATTGCCGCTGGCAATATCGCCGGTGGCGGCGCCGATGGCGCGGCTGCTGTCGCGCACGCGCAGGATCGTGCCGTTGAGCGATTCGACGAAGCTGTTGAAGGCGCCGGCCAGGGCGCCGATTTCGTCTTGCGATTCGACCGGCATGCGGCGCGTCAGGTCGCCGCCGCCGCGGGCGATGTCTTCCAGCAGTTCGGCGGCCTGCGCTACCGGTGCGGCAATGGCGCGGGCAATCACAAAGATGGCGAGCATGCCGATGCCGCCGCCGATGATGGCGGCAATCAGGGAGGTCATGGCGGCGCCGCGCGCTATGCCGGCCAGTACTTCGGCTTCCGGCACCTGGGCTACCAGATAGGCATTCAGCTCGGGGATGAAGGACGATGCCACCAGCTGTTCGCCTTCGCCATCCTTGAAGCTGTCGGCGACGAAGGCTTCGCTGCCAAGCAGGCGTTTGGCGAGGGCCGCCGACATGCCGGGCATGTCGGCCAGGGCGTGTTTGCCGTCCACCAGCTTCGGATCGCGGTGGATCAGGATGGTGCCATTGGCGCGCACCAGGTAGACGTAGCCGGATTCTCCCAGCTTGTAGTTGCGCACTGCCTGCGCCAGCGCATTGACCGAGAGGCCAAGGCCGGCTGCGGCCTGCTTGCCGCCCGCCGTCTGCACGCGGGTATTGATGAACAACATATAGGAGTCGGCGCTGACGTCTTTGTCGATGTCGAGCTGGTACTGGGCGCTGCCGGACAGGAAGCCGTAGAACCATTGGTCGCTGGCGGCTTTTTCGTTCAGGGTGCGGTCGTAGCCCTTGTCGGTGAAGTATTTGCCGGTGGCGCGCGAGACCCAGAACACGGTGGCGGCATTGTTTTTCGACTTGAGCTCTTTGGCCTGGGCGGTCCAGGCGGCCAGGCCTTCATCCGGCACGCCGGCGTCTTCCCAGGCGCCGAGAAAGGTGTTGTGGGCCAGCGATTGCGACACGGCCAGCGGGGTGGCGATCTGGCGCAGCACGTCGTTGCGGATGGCGGCCACCTGGGCGGGAAGTTCCTGCCGCAGCACGCGTTCGCGCGCGGCCTGGCTGGTCTTCATGATGCTGAGGGTGGATGAGATGACAATAAACAGCAGCAGGCACAGGCCCATGCTGAGAAGAAGCTTGTGCCGGATGGACAAGCGGCGCAGCAATTCCATTCGTACTCCCCAAGGCGTTAGTTGTTCTGCGTCAAGCATAACAACGCCTCGGGGCCGCCACAATCAATCCAGTTGAATATGGCGGATTCTGACAACAGCTGACTGCTAATCGATCACAGCGCGCAGTTCAGCGACTTGCGCTGCCAGCGCGGCGACTTCTGCGCGCAGGGATGCGACTTCCTGTTCCAGCTGGGCCACGCGGTCGGTACGCGATGCGCTGCCGCCACCCTCGCCTGCGCCGCCGGCTGCACCGCCGAAGGCGCCGGCGGTGGCGTCGCGTGCCAAGGCCTCTTCCCCGCCCAGCAGCTGGCCGTAGCGCGGCTCGCGCGAGCCGGGCGCCAGCGGCAGTTTGGCGACCAGGGGCGGGTATTTGTCGATCAGGAATTGCAGCGCTGCTTCGACGTCGGCCACGGATTTGAATTCGTGCAGGCGGCCGGTGCGGGTGCGGATCTCGCCGGCGGTTTGCGGCCCGCGCAGCATGAGGATGGTCAGCACGGCCAGCTTGTCCTGCTCCAGCGTCCACTTCATGCGCATGCGGTGTTCGTATTTGACGACGCGTGCACCGGATTGGCTGACGGTGGAGACCAGCTTGCGTTCGCCCAGGCGGGCCAGCACGTCGGCGACCGTGTCTTCGCTGATCTGCATGACCGGCTCGCGGCTGGAAAGCTGGTTGCAGCCGTTGGTCAGGGCATTCAGCGAGAGCGGGTAGTTGTCCGGCGTCAGGCCTTCTTTTTCGGCCAGTACCGCGAGTACGCGGATTTCAAACGGGTCCAGAATGTCGTCCATTTTTTTCTCCTTATTCGACCAGTTTGTTGAGTTCTGCGGTATCGAGCTTGTCGCAGGCTTTGAGGTCCGGACAGGCCAGGCCCGCCGCCTTCATGGCAGCCGACAGGCGCTCGATCTGCTGCTCCTGCGCCACCGCGTGGGCGATCAGGCTGTGCAGCGCTTTGGACAGCGGGTCGTCGCCGTTCGCGGTCACGCCGTAGGCGGAGAACAGGTGCGAGGCGGGCGACGGGGCGTGATCTTTTTGCACCAAATGGGCCGGGTTGCCGACTGCGGTGGCGCCGGGCGGAACGGGCTTCAGCACCACGGCGTTGGAGCCGACCTTGGCGTATTCGCCGACCGTGAAGCCGCCCAGCACCTTGGCGCCGGCGCCGATGATGACGCCGCGGCCCAGCGTGGGGTGGCGTTTGGAGCCGGCGTGCAGCGAGGTGCCGCCCAGGGTGACGCCCTGGTAGATGGTGCAGTCGTCGCCGACTTCGGCGGTTTCGCCGATGACGACGCCGAAGCCGTGGTCGATGAAGACGCGGCGCCCGATCGTGGCACCGGGGTGGATCTCGATGCCGGTGATGATGCGGGCCAGGTAGGAAATGAAGCGGCCCAGCCATTTCAGGCCGTGCGTCCAGCACCAGTGCGCCCAGCGGTGCATGACGATCGCCTGCAGGCCGGGGTAACAGGTCAGCACCTCCCAGCCGTTACGAGCAGCGGGGTCGCGCTCGATGATGCTGCGGATATCGTCACGGAGGTGGTCAAACATGGTGGTGCTGGGGAGTTGGTTGGGGAATTATCATAGCGCATCCGCTTAGAGGATGCAGGCTGCCACCCGGGGAAACCAGGGTACGACCCGAGGGTCGGACCCTTCCACTGCGGGCGACACGGCAAGGGTCAGACCCTTGGGTCTGACCCAGGTTTACCGGGTTTAGCCTTCCTTGGCAATACGCTGACGGCGCGCCTCGTACAGGCAGACGCCGGAGGCAACGGAAACGTTGAGCGACTCCACCGAACCAAACATCGGAATCGACACCAGCACATCGCAGGTCTCGCGCGTCAAACGGCGCATGCCCTCGCCTTCCGAGCCCATCACAATCGCGGTCGGGCCCGAGTAATCGCCTTCATACAAGCCCTTCTCGCCATCGTCCGAAGTACCGATCAGCCAGATATCGCGCTCTTTCAGCTCGCGCAGGGTACGCGCCAGGTTGGTCACGGTAATGAACGGCACCGTCTCCGCCGCGCCCGACGCCACCTTGGCCGCGGTCGCATTCAAGCCCACCGAACGGTCCTTCGGCGCGATCACCGCGTGCGCACCGGCGCCATCGGCCACGCGCAGGCAGGCGCCCAGGTTATGCGGATCGGTAATCCCATCCAGCACCAGCAGCAGCGGCGGGCCCTCCACCGCATCCAGCAGCTCGTCCAGGTTGCGCGCCAGCGCCAGCTGGGAGGCGAAGGCGATCACGCCCTGGTGGCGGCGGGTGCCGACGATCTTGTCGAGGCGCTCGGACTCCACCGGCATCACGCGCACGCCGGCCGCTTTCGCGTGGGCGATCAGGTCCTTCATGCGGCGGTCGTCGCGCGCCTGGTCGAAGAAGATCTCTTCAACGCTGGAGGCTTCGTGGCGCAGGCGCGAGGTCACGGCGTGGAAGCCGAAAATCATTTTGTTCTTGGACATCGTAGTTCTCAAAATAAGTCCGGCGCCGAAGCGCCGGACGGGGTGCTTATCGTTTCTTCTTAGGCTTTGCAGCCTTGGTCACGCGCTTGGCGCTGGTCTTTGCCTGGGCTTTCGCCTTCGGCTTCGGCTTGGCTGCCTTGCGCGCCGCCGGGGCGGCAGGCGCATAGGCCGGCGCCGCACCGCGCTTGGCTGGCGCGCGGCCCGGCGCCCGGGTCGGCGCTTCTTCACGCGCGCTGATGGAAGGCGCCGCAGCGCGGGCCGATTTACGCTTGCGCGCTACGGCCGGATTGTCGCCTTCGTCGTCAAAGCTGTCGAAATCGCCCAGCGAGCCAAGCAGGCCGCCGCCCTTGCGGGACGGCTTCTTGCCCTGCGGTGGCAGCGTGGAAATCTCGCTGTCGGCCAGGCGCAGGTCGATCTTGCGCGACTCCAGGTCGACCCGCACCACCTGCACGTTGACGCGGCCGGTCAGCTGGTAGCGCTTGCCGGTGCGCTCGCCGCGCAGCTCATGGCGCGCCTCGTCGTACTCGAAGAAGTCGGCGCCCAGGTCGGTGATGTGCACCAGGCCCTCCACGAACAGCTGGTCCAGCTGCACGAAGATACCGAAGGTGGTCACGCCGGTGATGATGCCGCTGAACTCTTCGCCCAGCTTGTCCTGCATGAAGTAGCACTTCAGCCAGGCTTCCACATCGCGCGAGGCCTCGTCGGCGCGGCGCTCGTTGGCCGAGCAGTGCACGCCCAGCGCGTCCCAGATGGTCAGGTCGCCCTTGGCTTTGGGCTCCTTGCCCTCCTGCTTGTCCTTCAAGGCCTGGCGGCGCTGCGCGTTGGACACGGTGGTGTTCAGCACCGACATGTCGCTGATCTTCGGCTCGTACTTCTTGCCCGCCAAAATCGCCTTGATGGCGCGGTGCGTCAGCAGGTCCGGATAACGGCGGATCGGGCTGGTGAAGTGGGCATACGCCTCATACGCCAGGCCGAAGTGGCCGATATTGTCCGGGCTGTAGACCGCCTGCTGCATGGAGCGCAGCAGCATGGTTTGCAGCAGCTGCGCATCCGGACGCTCCTTGATCTTCTTCATCAAGTCGGCGTAGTCGCGCGCCACCGGCGTATCGCCGCCGCCCAGCGACAGGCCGAGCTGCTTCAGGAAGTCGCGCACCTGGGTCAGCTTTTCCTTGGTCGGGCCGGCGTGGATGCGGTAAGTGCCCGGGTGCTTGTGGCGCAGCAGCAGGTCCGCCGCGCACACGTTGGCCGCCAGCATGCACTCCTCGATCAGCTTGTGCGCATCGTTACGGGTGCGCGGGATGATCTTCTCGATCTTGCCAGACGGGTTGCAGACGATATAGGTCTCGGTGGTCTCGAAATCGATCGCACCGCGTTCCTGGCGCGATTTCTGCAGCGCGTGGTACACGTCGTACAGGTTCTGCAGGTGCGGCACGATTTCCGCGCGGCGCGCAGCCTCCGGGCCCTTGGTGTTGCCAAGGATGGCCGCCACTTCGGTATACGTCAGGCGCGCAGCCGAATGGATCACGGCCGGATAGAACTGGTAAGCCTTCAGCTCACCCTGGGCGGTGATGACGGCATCGCACACCAGGGTCAGGCGGTCGACGCGCGGGTTCAGCGAGCACAGGCCGTTGGACAGTTTCTCCGGCAGCATCGGGATCACCCGGCGCGGGAAATAAACCGAAGTGCTGCGCTCGATGGCGTCGCCATCCAGGCCGTCGTTCGGCTTCACGTAGTGCGACACGTCGGCAATCGCCACGATCAGACGGAAGGCCTTGCTGCGGCCGATCTTCACCGGCTCGCAATACACCGCATCGTCGAAGTCGCGCGCGTCCTCACCGTCGATGGTCACCAGCGGCACGTCGCGCAGGTCGACGCGCTCGCCCCAGTCGGATTCCTTCACCACGTCCGGCAGCTTGGCCGCCTGCTTCAGCGCAGCGTCCGAGAAAATATGCGGCACGCCGAACTTGCGCACGGCGATCTCGATCTCCATGCCGGGATCGTCCATATCGCCCAGCACTTCCACGATCTTGCCGGACGGCTGCTTGAAGCGCCCCGGCTGCTCGGTCAGTTCCACGCTGACGATCTGGCCCGACTTGGCCTTGCCCACCGCGCCCTGCACCAGGATATCCTGGCTGATGCGCTTGTCTTCCGGCGCCACGACCCATACGCCGTTCTCCTTCAGCAGGCGGCCGATGATATGGGTGGTACCGCGCTGCACCACTTCAACAATCGTGCCCTCCGGGCGGCCGCGGCGGTCGTAGCCGATGATGCGGGCCAGCACCCGGTCGCCATGCAGCACCTTCTGCATTTCACGCTCGGCCAGGAACAGGTCTTCGCCCGGCTCGTCCGGGATCAGGAAGCCATAGCCGTCACGGTGGCTGGAAACGCGGCCGGCAATGAATTCGGAATGGTCCGCCAGCACGTAGAAGCCACTGGTATCGGAACGGATCTGGCCGTCGCGCTCCATGGCGTTCAGGCGGCGCGTCAGCACGGCGTGCGATTCGGCTTTGACTTTAAGCGACAGCGCCAGCGTGCGCAGGTCGAGCGGCGCCTTGGCGCTGCGGAAGATGCCGAGAATCTCTTCGCGGCTAGGAATGATATGAGTGGAGTTCAAATGGGGTTCAGTAATCTTATTATTGGTTGTTAGTGTAACAGGAAGGGCCGCTCACAAAAATCTTTCGCAGGCCCTTTGACATCGGCTGAGTTTCCTCTATAATTCTGGCTCTCGCAGCGATGCGGGAATGGCGAGTCGATGTGCAGCGTGGAATGAAAGTTCATCTGGCGCAAAACTCACCAAAGCAGTATGATAGCAGATGTTGCTAATGCCCACGTGGCGGAATTGGTAGACGCGCATGGTTCAGGTCCATGTGCCGCGAGGTGTGGGGGTTCGAGTCCCTCCGTGGGCACCAAAAATTCCGTAAAAAAGCTTCCTTCGGGAAGCTTTTTTCATTTCCGGCGTCGGATTCCTTGACGTCGCCAACTTCAGCGGGTCCACCCGCCCCGTCCTGCCCCGTCCGCGCACGCTTCTTGCGGCACCCTCCTTACCCATCCATTCGAAGGAGAGCGCCATGAGAGCACTACTTGCCAGCCTGCTGTTGTTTGCCAGCACAGCATCGGCCAACCCGGTATTCAACTTCACCTTCACGCCCGGCACCTCACTGCAGGCCCAGCAAGGCTTCCAGGCCGCCGCCGCGCGCTGGTCCAGTTTGCTGACTGACAATGTGACGATTAATTTGACGGTCGGCTTCAACTCGCTTGGCGGCGGCATCCTCGGCCAGGCCGCCTCCGCCTCCGACTTCCACACTTACGCCTCGGTGCGCAACGCCCTGGCCGCCGATGCCACGTCGGCCTCCGACGCCACCGCCGTCGCCCACCTGCCCACCGGCCCCAGTTTCGGCGTCCTCATCAACCGCACTGCCGACAACCCGCATGGCGCAGGCAGCGCCACGCCCTACGTCGACAACAATGGCGGCGACAACAACCAGGTCATGTACATTGCCAATGCCCAAGCCAAGGCCATCGGCCTCGCCGTGGCACCGCAAACCCTGAACGGCTGCATCGGCCAATGTGACGGCTTCATCCAGTTCAACAGCGATTTCAACTTCGATTTCGACGCCAGCAACGGCACCGCCGCCAACGCGTTTGATTTTGTCGGCGTCGCCGCCCATGAAATCGGCCACGTGCTGGGCTTCATCAGCGGTGTCGACATTCTTGACTTCAACGCACCGCCCTACAACGGCCCATTCCAGGCCGATGAATTCATGTTCGTCTCCACCCTCGACCTGTTCCGCTACTCCAGCGAAAGCGCCGCGCAGGGCGTGATCGACTGGACGGCCGACACGCGCAGCAAGTACTTCTCCCTCGACGGCACCACGGTCGGCCCCGAATTCTCCACCGGCACCCTGTTTGGCGACGGCCGCCAGGCCAGCCACTGGAAGGACGACCTGTTCATCGGCCTGATGGATCCCACCGCCGGCATGGGCGAAACCCTGCACATCACCGGCAATGACGTACTGGCGATGGACGCCATCGGCTGGGACGTCGCACCCATCCCCGAACCCTCGGGCTGGGCCATGCTGGGCGCCGGCCTGCTACTGATTGCCGCCCGCCAGCGTGGTCGAACAAACAAACTTTCATAAATGTCTTGACCGATGCGACGAGGGCCATTAATATGCGTGCCTCGTTGCAGAACAACGCAACAAAATGCCCACGTGGCGGAATTGGTAGACGCGCATGGTTCAGGTCCATGTGCCGCGAGGTGTGGGGGTTCGAGTCCCTCCGTGGGCACCAAAAATTCCGCAGAAAAGCCGCTGAAAAGCGGCTTTTTTGTTTTTGAAATTCGGGGTCAGGTCTGACAATCGGACAGCAAAACCAAACCCTTGAGTTTAATCAAAGCCCCTCGCAGAATTCCTGCATTTGAAACTCCCTGATTTTTCGACCACAAATCTCGGCCAAGGCCTTGAGAAAAGTCAAAGGTGTGGCTTGGGTGTCCGAATGTCAGACCTGACCCCGAATTGCTCCGAGTTGCACAAAATTATTAATTTCCCCTTGACCAATCCGGTTGTGGCCATTAATATGCGTGCCTCTGTTGCAGACAACACCGCAACGGAGAGTTGAAGAAGTTAGCGCCCACGTGGCGGAATTGGTAGACGCGCATGGTTCAGGTCCATGTGCCGCGAGG
>NZ_JAYSCO010000071.1:0-29599 GCF_041914865.1 Pseudoduganella sp.
CGTCCGCGCTCTTGACCCCGCCGTGAACGACGGGGTTTGCCGCGCACTGGATCAAAGTCGAGAGCATGGAAGAACTGCTCGCCTGGAGCAAAGAGCTAGCCGCAAAAATCGACAACGGCGAGCCAATTCCAAAAACATGCGTTGTCAGTTACCAAGATCCCGAAGACCTGCTGGCAGTATTCACTGCTGATCGGCGCAAATTGTTGGATGTAATAGTGCGGCAAGCTGGAACGATTAGCGATATCGCGGCACGTGCCAACTGCGCCCTGGCAGAGGCAAAGGAGAATGTCCAAATCCTGGCTGAAGCCGGAGTAGTTACGTTCGAGGACGACGTCATCTCTGCGATTGCAGATTCCGTTTCGTACGAAGACTTTCCACAGGCAGCATTTCACACCTGACAGCGTTGCAGCTGGTGCATCGCTAAGTTGCCACAGTTTATCGCGCAGCTGCCAAGCTGGATTCCGGGCATTGAAACGCAGGTGGTTGGAAGGATATGGTATCCACAACTTGAAAGGAAACCATATGCAAACCACAAACAACCTGGCCACCATCAACCAGAAAATCCTCGCCGACGGTGAAACGCTACCGCTGGTGCAACTGAAGGACGGCAGCAAGGTCCAGACCGGCACCGTCGCCACCATGCTGCGCAATATCGAGCTGTACAACGCTGGAGAGCGCGGCGCGATCGAGCAGGAGCTGGCGGCGGCTGTGCCGACAGTTATCAAGGTGGGCCTGTTCGACCTGTTCCCGCCCGAGGAGTGGATCGCCGGGAATAACCCTGGCCGCAGCTTCGTCGGTCAGTTAGCCAAAGAGATTCGGGGTCAGGTCTGAACAAAAAAAATGGGGACGTACCCTATTTTTCGCGCAGCGAAAAATAGGGTACGTCCCCATTTTTTTTTCACATGACGGGTTTGGCGCTGCCGTTGCTGATGGCTTCTTCGATCAGGGCGCGGGAGGCGCGGTCGGCTTCGCGGGAGAGGCGGCCTTGTTCGCGGCCGAGCTCACCCATCTTGCGGCCCAGCTCGCCCAGCGGTTTGGAGGCTTCGGCGATGCGGGCGTGCATGGCGGCCAGCGGGGCCTGGCGGGCGGCGATGGCGGCGTGGCGGGCGGCGATCTCACTGCCCTGGCGTGCCATTTCGGCGCTCAGCGGCTCCATGTCCTGGCGCAGTTTCTCCATGTCGCGTTCGAGCTGGGCGCGGGTCTGGTCGTCGGCCTGGGCCATCTTGCGCGCGGCTTTCTCCATGGCGCGGCCGATGCGCTCCTGCTGGCGTGCGGCCAGCTCCATCTTGCGTTCCATGGCGCGCTCGGCTTCGCGCTGGGCGCGCTGCTGTTCCTTGCTGCCCATGGCGGCTTCCACTTCCTTCTCGACCTGGGCGCTCAGGGCTTCCACTTCCTTGCTGTGGACTTCCATCTTCCTGCCCTGCTCTTCCATCTTCTTGCCGTGCGCTTCGGCCGGCTGCCAGATTGCTTTCACCTTCGCCAGCAGTGCCGGGTCCTGGATCAGGTAGGCTTTGCCGTCTTTGCGGGCGTAGATGAAGTCGCCCTTCTGCTCGCGTTTCAGGCGCGATACATCGCTGAGGTCGCTGTTGCGGCCGTTGATGTGCATCGTGTCTTTGCCGTCGGCCATGATGGCGTACGAAATGCCGCCGCGATCACTGATGTAGAAGCTGTCGCCATGCAGCTCTTTCGGGGGCTTGGGGGCTTTGGGTGGCTTGGGTGGAGCCGGCACGGCAGGCGGTGGGGCCGGCAGCGCTGGGGCGGCGGCGACCGGCGGCGCGGGCGGGGCTTCCGGTGCGGCCGGTACTGCTGGCGCGGGCGGGGCTGGCGGGGCCGGTGGCGCGGGCTGGTCGAGCTCGTCGGCGGCGGAGGCGCCCGAGGTCATCGGCTCGGCTGGGGCGGCATCGGCGGCTGGCGCGGCATCCGCAGCGGCGGCAACGGTTGCTGGTGCGTCGGCAGCGACGGCAAGGGGCGCGTCGGCGAGCGGCGCGGCGTCCGGGGCCGGCGCGGCCAGCGCTGCTGGTGCGGCAGCGGCGCTGGCGGCCGGGAGCGAGACCGCTTGCGGCATGGCGTGGGCATACAACGCGGCGCAGGCGGCAAAAATACCTAACAGTGGGGTGGCCATCTTCCAGCTCAGTGGTTGTGCATCGGGACGGATCAGGCGTTTGATACGGGACATAAGGTCTCCTCCGTGTGCCGCGGGCGCAGCAAAGTGTGTGGTGGTGAACTGGAATTTATCCAGCTCGGAAAGTGCAAGTGCCAGGCGCCGCGGTTCGCCGAGCGTGCTTGCGGCTATGTCGTCTGCAATCTGTTCGCGTTCGAGGCGGATGCGCTTGGACAGCATCCAGACACTCGGGTGGTAGAACAGGAAAATCTCAATGCCGCTCTGCACCAGGTTGACCAGGTAGTCGTGCCGGCGCACATGGGCCAGCTCGTGGGCCAGCAGCGCTTCCAGCAGCTGGGGCGGCAGGCCGCTGACCAGCGATGCCGGCAGCAGCACAATCGGGCGCAGGATGCCGGCCGTGATCGGCCCATCGAGCGTGTCGTCGGAAACGCCGAGCCGTACGGCGCGGCAGATGCCCATGCGCTGCGCCAGTTCGGTGGCGCGCGTCTGCCAGGCGGCATCGGCGTGGTAGTGGCCGGACAGCGTGCGGCGGCGCACCCATTGCAGGCCGAGCGAGAGGCGCAGCGTCATCAGGGCGGCGCCGGCGGCCCACAGCAGCACCAGCCAGGGCAGCTGGCGGCGCAGCACGTATTCCCAGGACGCCATGGCGTCGATGTCGACCAGCACGGTCTCGACGCCCTGGCCGTCGGCGGCGCCGGGGATGGCGGCGATGGCGCTCGCTTCCAGCGGGGCGGGCAGGACGTGGCCGGTGGCGGCGGCGTCGGCCAGGCGCCAGCCGAAGTTGGCGAGCGGGAGGGCGGCGCACAGCAGCAGGGCCAGGCAGGCGACCAGGTAGCGCGCTTGCGGGCGGGCGTTGCGCAGGGCATGCAGGAGCAGCGCTGCCACGCAGCCGATCAGCAGGCCTTGCCACAGGAAGTGCAGCAGGGACCAGCCCAGGGCGGGGATGACGGCGTTCAGCAGTTGGCTCATGGGGCGGCTCCGGTGTTGGGTGTCCTTGCAATCTAGATTAAATGATCTAGATATTTAAGTCTAGAACTTTTTGTCTAGATGCGGGTGCGAGGGCTCAGGAAGGAATGTAGCCGGGGGCGCGGCAGCTTGCTGGGGATTTGCGATGGGCGGCGGTTTTGCGCGGCCAGGATGCTGTTAAACCCGGTAAAGCGGGGTCAGACCCAAGGGTCGGACCCCGTCTGCGCGGGCTTTAGTAGACGACGACGGAGCGGATCGATTCGCCGCGTTCCATCAGGTCGAAGCCTTCGTTGATGCGCTCGAGCGGGAGGGTGTGGGTGATCAGCTCGTCAATCTTGAGCTTGCCCTCCATGTACCAGTCGACGATCTTCGGCACGTCGGTGCGGCCGCGCGCGCCGCCGAAGGCGGAGCCGAGCCAGTGGCGGCCGGTGACCAGCTGGAACGGGCGGGTGGAAATCTCCTGCCCTGCCGCCGCCACGCCGATCACGATCGATTTGCCCCAGCCTTTGTGGCAGCATTCGAGCGCCTGGCGCATCAGCTGCGTGTTGCCGACGCATTCGAAGCTGTAGTCGGCGCCGCCGTCGGTCAGCTGGATGATGGCGTCCACCACGTTCTCGACGTCTTTCGGGTTGATGAAGTGGGTCATGCCGAACTGGCGTGCCATCGCTTCGCGCGCCGGGTTGATGTCGATGCCGATGATCTTGTCGGCGCCCACCATTTTAGCCGCCTGGATCACGTTCAGGCCGATGCCGCCCAGGCCGAACACCACCACATTGGCGCCCGCTTCCACCTTGGCGGTAAACAGCACGGCGCCGACGCCGGTGGTGACGCCGCAGCCGATGTAGCACACCTTGTCGAACGGCGCGTCCGGGCGGATCTTGGCCAGCGCGATCTCCGGCACCACGATGTAGTTGGAGAAGGTGGAGGTGCCCATGTAGTGGAACAGCGGCTTGCCGTCCAGCGAGAAGCGGCTGGAGCCGTCCGGCATCAGGCCCTTGCCCTGGGTGGCGCGGATGGCCTGGCACAGGTTGGTCTTGCGCGACAGGCAGAATTTGCACTGGCGGCATTCCGGCGTGTAGAGCGGGATCACATGGTCGTCGCGCTTGAGCGAGGTGACGCCCGGGCCCACGTCGACCACCACGCCGGCGCCCTCGTGACCCAGGATGGCCGGGAAAATCCCTTCCGGGTCGGCCCCGGACAGGGTGTAATGGTCGGTATGGCAGATGCCGGTGGCCTTGATCTCCACCAGCACCTCGCCGGCGCGCGGGCCGTCCAGGTCCACTTCTTCAATGGTCAGCGGGGCGCCCGCCTTCCATGCTACTGCCGCTTTGGTCTTCATCGTTTGACTCCCGATGTAATAAAAGCGACAGCATAGCCGAAACCCTAACTTATGTCCGGGCCGGCAGCATGGCGTCCAGCCCCAGCATATGCGACACGGTGCGCCACAGCTGGCGCGGCGAGGTCCACGGCTTGGGCAGGAAGGCGTGCGCCTGGTGGTGCAGCGAAGGCTGGCTGGCCGAGTACAGCAGCACCGGCGTGTGCACGTCCTGCTGGCGCATGGCGCGGATCAGGGTGTGCCCGTCGCCATCGGGCAGGTCGGGGTCGATCACCAGCAGGGCAAACTCGCCCTGCTGCAGCAGCGAGTGCGCCTGTTCATAGGTGGCGGCATGCACTACCTGGGTTTCCGGGGCCAGCAAGGTGGCCAGCACCACGGCACTATCCTCGTCGGGGTCGACGTGCAACACCCGGGGCGCCGGATGCAATTCAAACGACATATTCATGGAGCTTTCTCCGCACTGCAGGGGAATTGTCGGCGGAGCTGGGCCGAGGGATATTTCTGGGCCGCGAAGGAGGGGCGGCCGCTGGGATGGCGGTGGGCGAGGTGGGGCCCACCGTCGATAGTTTACAGCAAGCCCATGGGGGCGAAAAGTTTTATTTTTTCAAGCGTGAGTTAAACGCAGCATGCAAGCTGTTCAACATTTCCTCGGCAGCCAGAAGCTGGTCCGCCACCTCGTTGATCTTGCGCCGGCTGGAGCGGGCATGGTCGCGCAGCACTTCGAAGGCGGTGTTGCGGTCGGTCTGGTACTTACACATCAGCAGGCCGACGGCCAGGCTGGTCTCGCGGCCGGCGGCCAGCGCGGCGTTCAGGTTCATCTCGGTGCGGCGCAGCTGGCGGATCTCATCGGCGCGCGCCAGGCCGGCTTCAAAGGCCGGCATCAGGTGCTGCTCATCGACCGGTTTCACCACAAAGCCGACCGCACCGTAGGCGGCAGCCTGCTTGCCGGCGTCGGCGTCGCCGCGGCCGGACAGGAACATGAACGGCACCGAGGTATTGCGGTTAAGCTGCTTGGCCAGCTCCAGGCCGGACATGCCGGGCATGTGGATGTCGAGCAGGGCCAGGTCCGGTTCGCGCTCGGCAATCAGGGCCAGGGCCTGGTCGGCGGAGTGTGCCAGCATGGTGTCGTAGCCGGCCCGCACCAAGAGTTCACCCAGGAACTCAGTCAGGATCTTATCGTCGTCGACAATCAGGATCAGGCGCTTTGGTAGAGGCTGGGCGTTCATTGGGCGGCAACCTTAAGGTTATGCTAATGGGCTGATTATAGACCGAAATTCGCGGACTGCCGCAGCCACGTCGTCGGCCAGGTAAACACTGCTGATGGCCGCCACCAGGTGGGCGCCCTCGGCCACCAGCGGCGCCGCGTTGTGCGGCGTCATGCCGCCGATCACGCACAGCGGCAGCGCGATCGCTTCGCGTGCATGGCGCAGGATGGAAGGCTGGGTGGTCACGGCGTACTGCTTGACCCGCGAAGGGTAGAAGCCGCCGAATGCCACATAGCTGGCGCCGGCCGCCTGCGCCGCTTGCGCCCGCGCCAGTTCGCCGTAGCAGGAGGCGCCGATCAGCTTGTTCGGGCCAAGGCTGGCGCGCACCTCGGCAATGGCATCGTCGGTGCCGCCCAGGTGCACGCCGTCGGCGCCCAGTTCGCGGCACAGGGCGACGTGGTCGTTGACCAGGAAGGGCACGCCGTACTGGTGGCACAGCTCGCGCAGAGCCCCGCCCTGCGCGCGCCGCAGTGCCTGGCTGGCATCCTTGTGGCGGTACTGCAGCAGGGCCACGCCGGCACGCAGCGCCTGCTCGGTGACGGCCAGCAGCTTGTCGGTATCGTCCCAGTTGGGGGTAACCAGGTAGAGTCCTTGCATTCTTCTGTACTCCTTAGCGTTGCGGGATGCGCTGGCCGGGCGCGATGGCATACGAGGCGGCCAGCGCGCGCTGGGTGTAGCCTTGCGCCTTGCTGAGCGCCTGCGCCATCGTGTCGCCCAGCGCCAGCAGGGCTGCCACGGCCGCGGCCAGGGTGCAGCCGCTGCCGTGGAAGCTGCCGGGCAGGCGCGGCCAGCTCCAGTTCTGCTGGCGGTCCGGGCCCAGCCAGCGGTTGATCACCAGGTCGCTGTCCTCGTCATGGCCGCCCGTCACCAGCACATGGCGGCAGCCCAGCGCACGCAGGGCATGCGCATGCGCCAGCGCGTTGCCGTGCGGCGTGCCGCGCCAGGCCGGGTGGCCATGGCCGCCCAGCGCGCCAGCGTCGCCTGCGAGGGAGCGGCCGGCGTCGGGGCCTGGCGCGCTGGACGCCACGGCGGAAACGGCGGCGCCAGCCACGGCGGGCGTTGCGCGCGCAACCGCGGCCTGGCGCGCGCCGGCGGCCAGGGCGGCGGCTTCCGGGCCATTGGGCGTGATCAGGGTGGCCAGCGGCAGCAGCGGAGCCAGCGCGCGCACGGCGTCGTCGCGTCCCAGCGCATCGCCGTTACCGCTGCGCAGCACCGGGTCCAGCACCACCGGCGGTTCGCTGTACAGCTTGTGCGCCCAGGCCGGCGCCGCGCCGGCCGCCTGGCGGTGGGTGGCGCGCATCTCGCCGATCAGCTGGGCGATGGCTTTCGCATTTTCGGCGCTGCCTGGGATGCCGATCTTGATGGCCGCCACCGGCACTTGCGCCAGCAGGGTGCGCGCCTGCTGCAGCAGGACTTCCGGCGCCACCGGCATCACGGCGTGCACGCGGTTGTTGTCCTGCACGGTGATGGCGGTCAGCACCGGCAAGGCATGCGCGCCCATTGCCGTGATGGCCTGGATATCGGCCGCCATGCCGGCGCCGCCCGAAGGATCGGCGCCGGAGAACACCAGCACGCAAGGCCGGTCGCTCATGCGATCCTCCCGGCCATGGGCGAGGAAGGCGACGCGGCGAAGCGGCGCGGCATGCGGCCTGCGAGGAAGGCTTCGCGCCCGGCCTGCACGCCGAGCTTCATGGCGCGCGCCATGCGCACCGGGTCGCCGGCGGCGGCAATGGCCGTGTTCATCAGCACGCCGTCGCAGCCCAGTTCCATGGCGATCGCCGCGTCGGAGGCGGTGCCCACGCCGGCATCGACCAGCACCGGCACGTTGGCCTGCTCGATGATCAGCGACAGGTTCCACGGGTTGAGGATGCCCATGCCCGAGCCGATCAGGGAGGCCAGCGGCATCACCGCGCAGCAGCCGATATCCTCCAGCATGCGCGCCTGGATCGGGTCGTCGCTGCAGTAGACCATGACGTCGAAGCCGTCCTGCACCAGCTGGCGCGCGGCCACCAGGGTTTCCGGCATGTTCGGGAACAGGGTCTTCTCGTCGCCCAGCACTTCCAGCTTGACCAGCTTGTGGCCGTTCAGCAGTTCGCGCGCCATCTGCAGCGTGTACACCGCGTCCTTCGCCGTATAGCAACCGGCCGTATTGGGCAGGATGGTGAATTCGTGCGGCGGCACATAGTCCAGCAGGCTCGGCGCCTTCGGGTCCTGGCCGATGTTGACGCGGCGGATCGCCACGGTGATGATTTCCGCGCCCGCCGCCAGCGTGGCTTCGCGCGTCTGCGGCAGGTCCTTGTACTTGCCGCTGCCGACCAGCAGGCGCGAGTGGTATTCCCTGCCTGCGATGATGAGTGGTTTGTCCTGCATGGTTTTCCTTTCAGCCGCCGCCGATGGCGCGGACGATATCTACTTTGTCATTCGGGGCCAGCGCCACCTGCGTCCAGCGCTGGCGCGGCACCACCTGGCGGTTGACCGCCAGCGCCAGCGCCTGCCCTTCCAGCTGCAGCGACGCCACCAGCGCGTCCAGCGTCTGCTGCGGCGGCACCGCGTGCGGCGCGCCGTTCAGTTCAATCTGCATCATGGCTGCTGGGCGCGGTAAATCTGCGCGCCGTTCCTGACGAACTCGATGGACTTTTCCTGCATGCCCCTGGCGGCGAACTCGCGCACTTCCTGCGTGATCTTCATCGAGCAGAAATGCGGGCCGCACATGGAGCAGAAGTGCGCCACCTTGGCCGAGTCTTTCGGCAGGGTCTCGTCGTGGTACTCGCGCGCGCGGTCAGGGTCCAGGCCCAGGTTGAACTGGTCTTCCCAGCGGAATTCGAAGCGCGCCAGCGACAGTGCGTTGTCGCGGATCTGCGCGCCCGGATGGCCCTTGGCCAGGTCGGCCGCGTGCGCCGCGATCTTGTAGGTGATGATGCCTTCCTTGACGTCGGCCTTGTTGGGCAGGCCCAGGTGCTCCTTCGGCGTCACGTAGCACAGCATGGCGGTGCCGTACCAGCCAATCTGCGCCGCGCCGATGCCGGAGGTGATGTGGTCGTAGCCGGGCGCGATATCGGTGGTCAAGGGGCCCAGGGTATAGAACGGCGCCTCGCTGCACTGCTCCAGCTGCAGGTCCATGTTTTCTTTGATCAGCTGCATCGGCACGTGGCCCGGGCCTTCGATCATCACCTGCACGTCGTGCTTCCAGGCGATTTGCGTCAGCTCGCCCAAGGTTTTCAGCTCGCCCAGCTGCGCCGCATCGTTGGCGTCCCACACCGAGCCGGGGCGCAGGCCGTCGCCCAGCGAGAAGCTGACGTCGTAGGCCTTCATGATTTCGCAGATCTCTTCGAAGTGCGTGTACAGGAAGTTCTCCTGGTGGTGCGCCAGGCACCACTTGGCCATGATCGAGCCGCCGCGCGAGACGATGCCGGTCATGCGGTTGGCCGTCAGCGGCACATAGCGCAGCAGCACGCCGGCGTGGATGGTGAAGTAGTCGACGCCCTGCTCCGCCTGTTCGATCAGGGTGTCGCGGAAAATTTCCCAGGTCAGGTCTTCGGCCTTGCCGTTCACTTTTTCCAGCGCCTGGTAGATCGGCACGGTGCCGATCGGCACCGGCGAATTGCGCACGATCCATTCGCGCGTTTCGTGGATATGCTTGCCGGTGGACAGGTCCATCACGGTGTCGCCGCCCCAGCGGATGGCCCAGGTCATCTTCTCCACCTCCTCGCCGATGGAGGAGGTGACGGCGGAGTTGCCGATATTGGCGTTCACCTTCACCAGGAAATTGCGGCCGATGATCATCGGCTCCAGTTCCGGGTGGTTGATATTGGCCGGGATGATGGCACGCCCGCGCGCAATCTCGTCGCGCACGAATTCCGGCGTGATTTCCTCGGGAATGGCGGCGCCGAAGGACTCGCCGCGGTGCTGGCGGCCCAGCAGGTCGGCCATGCGCGCGCCCTTCTCTCCTTGCGCACGCAGGCCTGCCAGGTATTCCTTGCGGCGCAGGTTCTCGCGGATCGCCACGAATTCCATTTCCGGCGTGATGATGCCCTGGCGCGCGTAATGCATCTGCGTCACGTTGCGGCCAGCCAGCGCGCGGCGCGGCTGGCGGTGCAGCTTGAAGCGCAGCGCGTCGAGTTCGGCGTCGGCCAGGCGCTGGCGGCCGTATTCGGAGCTTGGGCCATCGAGCAATTCGGTATCGGCGCGCTCAGCGATCCAGGCCGCGCGCGGCGTGCCCAGGCCGGAACGGATATCAATCTTCGCATCCGGATCGGTGTAGGCGCCGGAGCAGTCGTACACGGTGACCGGTGCGTTCTCGCCATGCAGGCTGATTTCGCGCATCGGCACGCGCAGGTCGGCGCGGCTGCCGGTGACGTAGATCTTGCGGGAGTTGGGCAGCGGCGCGACCGCTGCGGAGTCTACCTCGGCCTGTTCGGCGAGGAATTTGGGATTGGCGTTCAATTTGGCTCCTTTGTTGGCGCAGGAGCCAGCAAAGGAGGTTAGGCTGCGCGGCGGCGGCGCCGTGCGGGCGCGGCCTTGCGTATCCTGAAGCTTCCCTTCGCTGGCATTATCCAGATCAGGTTCGGAGGGTATTTCTCACCCGCGCACTTGCAGCGCGCAGGACCCCTAGCGTGTGCCACCTTTCGGCAGCGAGCGGATTATATCTATAATCGTTGCGCATTGAAAGGAAACCGGATGAGATATGCAGTATTCATGGCCGCCGCTGTTGTCCACGCGGCAGCCGCAGCAGCCAGCACGCCCAGCACGCCAGCAAGCGCGGTGCGCGCGCCCAACCTGGCCGAGCAGCGCTCCTTCGCCCAGTTCTGGCAGCGCACCGCGCCCGGCACGCCAGCGCCGGCGTTACGCCTGGAGCGCGCGCCGGGGGCTACCGTGTTGGCCGCCACCGCCAGCGTCGACGCGCCGCCGGTGCGCCTGGTGCTGCCGCTGTGCCGCGTCGAGCGCACGCGCTATTCGCAGCAGGCCAACGACAGCTGGCGCGTCGACAACAGCCAGTACATCTGGGTGCACCACACCACCAGCTGCGGCACGCCGCCGGCCAGCATGGTCGAACTGCGCGCCGCGCTGCCGGAAATCGAGATCCTCAAGCTGCTGCAAGCGCAGGGCGACATGCTGCAGCGCGCGCGCCTGCTCATGGCCGGCAACACCAGCTGCGCGCCGATGCGCGCGCGCAACTTCGCGCTGGCGGCGCTGGGGCGCGGCGCCGACCAGCTGCCGCTGCTGGTCTACCACAGCGATATCGGCGGCGAACTGCGCCTGTCGCTGCGGCCGCAGCGCAGCGACTTCGTGCCGTGGAATGTCAGCTGTAGCGCCTGAGCGCGCTGCTTTTTCCATGAGGAATGTAAACTGCTCCGAAAAACAACGCCCTGAAGATAGTCGCGCGCGACTTGCATAATTCGATTGCGGCGCCTGGGTGCTTCTCCTACGCTAGATCAGGTCAGCAATTCATTTGGGAGAGCCGATCATGCAGCTGAGAAACGCCATCCTCATGGCCGCCATCGCGGCCGCCGCCAGCGCGCCCGCCGTGGCCGCCAAGCCCGAAAAGATCCGCGTCATCGTCGCCTTCGAGGCCAGGATGGCGGACCAGGCCAAGGCGGCAATTGCCGCCGCGCAAGGCGAAGATACGCGCTTCATCTTCGGCATGAACGCGGTGGCCATGACCATCCCGGCCCATGCGCTGAAAGGCTTGCAGCACAACCCGCACTTCCTCTACGTGGAAGAAGACGTCAAGCGCTACCCGCTGGCGACCGCGCTGGCCACGCCCGACGCCGCCCATAGCGGGCAACTGATCCCGTATGGCATCCCGCTGGTGCAGGCCGACCAGTTGCCGGCCCTGCCGCAAGGCGCGGCGGGACGCAAGGTGTGCATCATCGACTCCGGCATCGACGGGCAACACGAAGACCTGGCCGGCAACACCATGGCCGGCCTGAATGACTCCGGCACCGGACGCTGGGATACCGATGAAAACCACCACGGCACCCACGTGGCCGGCACCATCGCCGCGCTCAGCAACAACAAGGGCGTGCTGGGCGTGTCCAGCGCGGGCAGGCTGCCACTGCACATCGTCAAAGTCTTCGGCGCCGACGGCTGGGCCTACTCGTCCACCCTGGCGGCCGCCGCCAACCAGTGCGGCGCCAACGGCGCCAGCGTGATCAGCATGTCGCTCGGCGGCGCGCGCGCGAGCCGCACCGAAGACGCCGCCTTCGCCAAGCTGGCGCAGCAAGGCGTACTCTCGATTGCGGCCGCCGGCAACGATGGCAACCGCACCCAGTCCTACCCGGCCGGCTATGCCTCCGTGATGTCGGTGGCCGCGCTCGACGCCAACAAGGCCTGGGCTACCTTCTCCCAGTACAACAAGAAAGTGGAAATCGCCGCCCCCGGCGTCGGCGTGCTGTCCACCGTACCGATGGGCAGCGGCGCCCTGCCCAGCCTGACGGTCGGCGGCAGTGACTTCGAGGCCGGCGCCATGGAAGGCTCGGCCAAAGCCAGCGCCACCGCCGCCATGGCCAACTTCGGCATCGGCGACACCATCAACACCGCCGTGGCGGGCAAGGTGTGCCTGATCCAGCGCGGCGCGATCGACTTCGCCGTCAAGGTATCGAACTGCGAAAAGAGCGGCGGCCTGGGCGCGGTGATCTACAACAATGTGGCCGGCAGCTTCAGCGGCACGCTGGGGACGGCGGGCAGCAAGATCCCGGCGCTCAGCGTGTCCGACAGCGACGGCACGGTGCTGCTGGGCAAACTGGGGCAGTCGGCGACGGTCACCGTGGCGCCGTACAGCTACGCCCATTACGACGGCACCTCGATGGCGACGCCGCACGTTTCAGCCGTGGCGGCCATGGTGTGGAGCCACTTCCCGAAATGCACCCAGGCCGACGTGCGCAGCGCCCTGGGCGCCAGCGCGCTGGACCTGGGCATCAAGGGGCGCGACGAGAAATTCGGCTATGGACTGGTGCAGGCACTGGCGGCGTACCAGCGCTTGCAGGGCGCGACCTGCGGCAAGCCTTAGGACCCGGCCCATGCTTATGTTCGCTAGCGAACATAGTTTTTTTCCAGTTGGAATGGATAATGGAGAGGCACACATAACGACGAGAGGCATATCATGAAAACGAAAGTCTCCTGGTTCTCCCTCATGACTTCCACCCTCCTGCTGGCTGCCTGTGGCGGCGGCGGAGGCAGCAGCGGCGACACCGCGCCGCCACCGCCGGCGCAGACCGCCGGCATTCTGGGCGTCTCGCTGACCGATGCGCCATCCTGCGGCTTCGATGCCGTCAACGTCACCATTTCCAAGGTGCGCGTCCACCAGAGTGCCAGCGCCAGCGACAATGACAGCGGCTGGACCGACCTTAATGTCGCGCCGGCGCGCAAGATCAACCTGCTCAACCTGACCAACGGCGTGCTGGAATCGCTGGGCCAGGTCTCGCTACCGTCCGGCAACTACACCCAGGTGCGCCTGCTGCTGGAACCCAGCACCGGCAACAATAATTCCGTGGTGCCGACCGGCGGCAGTGAAACCGCGCTGGAAACCCCGAGCGCTGCGCAGAGCGGCATCAAGCTCAATGCCAACTTCAACGTGCCGGCCGGCGGCCGCTACGACCTGGTGATGGATTTCGACGCCTGCAAGTCGATCGTGACCAAGGGCAATGGCAAGTACGCGCTGAAACCGGTGATCAAAGTCGTACCGACGGCGCTCAATGGCATCAACGGCTATGTCAGCACCGGCCTGGCCGGCAGCAATGTCACCGTCACCGCGCAGCAGAATGGCGCCATCGTGGCGGCCACAGTGCCATCCGCGACCGGCGAATTCATCCTGTCGCGCCTGCCACTGGGGAACTATGACGTGGTGATCACGGCCGACGACCGCGCCGCCCACGTGATCGGCGCCGTGCCCGTCACCTCGACCAGCGCCATGGTGCAGCTCAGTACCACCCTGGCGCCATTCGGCCTGGGCACGCCGAGCCAGCAAGGCAAGATCAGCGGCACCGCCACGCTGCAGCCTGCCAGCACCACCGAAGTGGCCCAGCTGTCGGCCCGCCAGGCCATCAACGGCGGCCCGACCGTGACGGTACGCTACGCCAACGCTGATCTCAGCAGCGGCGCCTACAGCATGGGCAAGCTGCCGCTGCAACCGCCGCAATATGTGGCCTACAGCAGCATCCTGCCGCTGACCTTCACGCCGGCCCTCACCACGCCGACGGCTGGCAGCTACCTGGTACATGCCGCTGCCACCGGCTATGCCGCCCAGACCAGCGCGGCGGTCAACATCAGCTCCACCGACGCCACCGGCATCAACTTCACGCTGGTGCCGTAACGCCGTCCCGCCTGCGCCGGCCGCCCCGCCTGCGGGCGGCCAGCGCAGCGCGGCCGCGCGCTTACGCGTAGTCGCAGTAATCGCCGTACGCGCTGGCGCCCTGGGTAATGTAACCGCCTTGCTGGGTGCACCAGTTCTCCTCGCCGCCCGCCACGAGCGCCAGCTCTTCCGCGCTGATTTCCTCGCCCACGACCTGCGCCAGGATGCGTTCAACCTGTTCCATATCTGTGCCTCTTTCCATTGATGTGAAGGCCGGCCTTGCATAGCGGCGCCGGCGGGCCGGTATCGCCCAGCGCCATCGTTAGCAAGTTGGCAATGTAGCCGCTCTTCCTGCCACACACAATGGCTATCAATTTGCTTCCTAAGTGATAGCGTCGCGCCGCCACAACGGCCCTTGCCTGCGCCACCGGGACGCTGTTACCCTTAATTATTCAATCAATTGATTTAATTTACCGGGAGAGCCATTTGCGTGATGGCAGGCAGACAGTCCGCATCGGCGGCGCGGCAGGATTCTGGGGCGACAGCGCACTCGGCGCACGCCAGCTGCTGGAGGGCGGCGACCTCGACTACCTGGTCTTCGATTACCTGGCCGAGCTGACCATGTCGCTGCTGGCCGGCGCCCGCCGCAAGCAGCCCGAGCTCGGCTACGCCACCGATTTCATCGACGTCATGCGCGACGTGCTGGGCGACGCGCTGGCGCGCGGCGTGCGCGTGGTGGCCAATGCCGGCGGCATCAACCCGCACGGCTGCGCTAGCGCCCTGCGCGCGCTGGCTGCGGAACAGGGGCTGGCGCCGCGCATCGCCGTGGTCGAGGGCGACGACGTGCTGCCGCAGCTGCCCGCCCTGCGCGCCGACGGCCTGGCCCTGCCCGCCAATGTGCTGAGCGCCAACGCCTACCTGGGCGCCCTGCCCATCCGCGCCGCGCTGGATGGCGGCGCCGACGTGGTGATCACCGGCCGCTGCGTCGACAGCGCCGTGACCCTGGGCCCGCTGCTGCATGAATTCGGCTGGGCCGCCGACGACTACGACCGCCTGGCCGGCGCCAGCCTGGCCGGCCACCTGATCGAATGCGGCTGCCAGGGCAGCGGCGGCCTGTTCACCGATTGGGAATCAGTGCCCGACTGGGCCAACAGCGGCTATCCGGTCGTCGAGTGCCGCGCCGACGGCAGCTTCGAACTGGGCAAGCCCGATGGCACGGGCGGCCTGGTCAGCCCGGCCAGCGCCGCCGAACAGCTGCTGTACGAAATCGGCGACCCAGCGCGCTATGTGCTGCCCGACGTGGTGTGCGATTTCCGCGCGGTGACGATCAGCGCCAGCGGACCGCAGCGCGTGCTGGTGCAAGGCGCGCGCGGCAGCGCCCCGACGCCGACTTACAAGGTCAGCGCCACCTACGCCGACGGCTTCCGCTGCGCCGCCCAGCTCACCATTGTCGGCCACGACGCCGGACGCAAAGCGCGCCGCACCGCCGCCGCCATCCTCGAACGCACACGCGCCATGTTTGCGCGCGCCGGGCTGGCCGACTACAGCGCCACCCACACCGACGTGCTGGGCGAGCAGGACGGCTTCGGGCGCGCCGTGCTGTGGCTGGCGGTGGCTCATCCGCAGCGCGCCGCGCTCGAACTGTTCGCGCGCGAGATCGCCCCGGCCGCCACCTCCTGGGCGCCCGGCACCACCGGCTTCGGCGGCCGCCCGGCGGTCACCCCGGCCATCAAGCAGCACGCCTTCCTGCTCGGGAAAGAGCGCGTGCAGCCGCGCGTGCACCTGCCCGATGGCAGCACCGTGCAGCCCGCCATACCGGCCGGACAGGCGGCCCTGTACCAAGCACAGGACCAGGCGCCAGGCGAGGCAGCGCCCCAGCCGGCCGGCGGCGGGCGGCGCGTGGCGCTGCTTGAGCTGGCGTGGGCGCGCAGCGGCGATAAGGGCGATGTGTCGAACATCGGCGTGATCGCGCGCGATCCGGCCGACCTGCCGCTGCTGCGCGCGCAACTGACGGCGGAGGCAGTGGCGGCGCATCTGGCCGGGTATGTGCAGGGCACGGTGACGCGCTATGAAGTGCCTGGCATCCATGCCTTCAATTTTGTCTGCGAGCAGGCGCTGGGCGGCGGCGGCATGGCGTCGCTGCGCCATGACCCGCTCGGCAAGGGCATGGCGCAGCTGCTGCTGGCCATGCCGGTGGCGGTGCCCGATGATTTCACCAGCAGGAGGACCTGATGTTTGACAGTACCGAGGCGCTGCGCGCCACCGTGCGCCGCTTCGTCGACAAGGAGTTGCGGCCGCACGTCAATGAGTGGGAGGAGGCGGGGACATTCCCGCGCGCGCTGTACCGCCAGGCCGGAGAGCTGGGCCTGCTGGCGCTCGGCTTTCCCGAGCAGGACGGCGGCCTGCCGGCCAGCTACGCGCAGCTGCAGGCGCTGAACGAGGAGCTGTGCCGCACCGGCTGCGGCGGGCTGCTGGCTTCCCTGTTCAGCCACCGCATCGGCGCGCCGCCGATCGTGCATGGCGCCTCGGCGGAACTGCGGGCGCACGTGCTGCCGGCCATCTATGCCGGCACGGCCGTCAGCGCGCTGGCGGTGACGGAACCGGGCGGCGGCTCCGATGTGGCCAACCTCGCCACCAGCGCCGTGCGCGACGGCGACCACTACATCGTCAATGGCAGCAAGACGTTCATCACGTCCGGCATGCGCGCCGACTGGATCACGCTGGCGGTGCGCACCGGCGGGCCGGGCGCGGGCGGGGTGTCGGCGCTGCTGGTGCCGGGCGACGCGCCGGGCCTGACGCGCACGCCGCTGCGCAAGATGGGCTGGTGGTGCTCGGATACGGCGCAGCTGCATTTCGACCAGTGCCGCGTGCCCGCCGCCAACCTGCTGGGCGCGGAGAACGCGGGCTTCGCGCTCCTGATGCGCAACTTCAACGACGAGCGCCTGATGCTGGCCATGCACGCCTGCTACCTGGCGCAGGCCGCGCTGGACGAGGCGTCCGAATGGGCCATGCAGCGCAAGACCTTTGGCCAGCCGCTGGTGCGGCACCAGGCGGTGCGCCATAAGCTGGTCGACATGGCGACGCGCATCGCGGCCACGCGCGCCTACATCGACAGCGTGGTGGCGCGCCTGGACGGCGGCGGCGCGGCGGCGGCCGCCGATGCCGGGCTGGTGGCGCAGGTGTGCATGCTGAAGAACTTCGCGGCGCAGACCATGCAGGCCTGCGCCGACCACGCGGTGCAGATCCTCGGCGGCATGGGCTTCATGCGCGGCACGGTGGCGGAGCGCGTCTACCGCGACGTCAAGGTCTACATGATCGGCGGCGGCGCCGAAGAAATCCTCAACGACCTGGCCGCGCGCCAGCTCGGCTGGCATTGAAAGGACACCTGATGTACCAATCGATTTTCAAACCGGGCCTGTTCGCGGGCCGCACCATCCTGGTGACCGGCGGCGGCAGCGGCATCGGGCGCTGCACGGCGCACGAGCTGGCGGCGCTGGGCGCGCGCGTGCTGCTGGTGGGGCGCGACGCTGCCAAGCTGGCGGCGGTGCAGGCGGAGATCGCGGCGGCGGGCGGTGCGGCGCACAGCTACGCCTGCAATATCCGCAGCGAGGAGGCGGTGCGCGCCATGGTGGCGCAGGCGGTGGCGGCGCACGGGCCGCTGCACGGCCTGGTCAACAATGCGGGCGGCCAGTTCCCGGCGCCGCTGCGCGAGATTTCGCAGAAGGGCTGGGAGGCGGTGCTGCAGACCAACCTGACCGGCGGCTTCCTGGTGGCGCGCGAGTGCCTGGAGCAGAGCATGGCGGCGCACGGCGGCGCCATCGTCAATATCGTGGCCGATATGTTCGGCAGCATGCCGAATATGGGCCATTCGGGCGCGGCGCGCGCCGGCATGGTAAGCCTGACAGAGACGGCGGCCTTCGAGTGGGCGCAGTACGGGGTGCGGGTGAATGCGGTGGCGCCGGGCTATATCGCCTCCTCCGGCATGGACCAGTATCCGCCGGCCATGCGCGACACCATCCGCGCCTTCCCGCGCACGGTGCCGCTGCACCGTTTCGGCACCGAGTCGGAAGTGGCGGCGGCGATCTGCTTCCTGCTGTCCGAGGCGGCGGCCTTCATCACCGGCGCCACCTTGCGCGTCGATGGCGGGCGGCCCAACGTGCGGCCCGGCATGCCGATGCCAAGGCCGCAGGCGGCGGGCGCCACGGCGGCTTTCAACGGCTTCCACCTGGCGGCCACGCCGCGCGTGCTGGAGGGCGGGTAATGCCGGCGCTGGAGAACCGCGTCGCGGCGCAGGGCGAGGCCTTTGCCGCCAACCGCGCCGCACTGGAAGCGCAGCTGGCGCGCCTGAGGGCGCTGGAGGCGCGCACGCGCGACAAGTCGGCGGCGGCGGCGCCGCTGTTCGCCAAGCGCGGCCAGCTGCTACCGCGCGAGCGCCTGGGCGCCCTGCTCGACCCGGGCGCGCCGTTCCTGGAACTGGCGACCTTGGCCGGCTACTGCCTGGACCATCCCGATCCGGAGCGCTCGGTGCCGGGTGCCGGCCTGCTGGGCGGCATCGGCTTCGTCAGCGGCGCGCGTTGCATGGTGGTGGTGGACGATTCGGGCATCGATGCGGGCGCGGTGCAGCCGATGGGCATCGAGAAGTTCCAGCGCCTGCAGCAGGTGGCGCTGGCGCAGAAGCTGCCCTTCATCCACCTGGTGGAATGCGCCGGCGCCAACCTGCTGGACTACAAGGTGGAGACCTTCATCCACGGCGGCAGCGGCTTCTACTGGCTGGCGCGCCTGTCGGCGGCGGGACTGCCGGTGATCAGCGTGGTGCACGGTTCCAGCACGGCGGGCGGCGCCTATATGCCGGGCCTGTCCGATTACGTGGTGATGGTGCGCGAGCGCGCCAAGGCCTTCCTGGCCGGGCCGCCGCTGCTGAAGGCGGCCACCGGCGAAATCGCCAGCGAGGAGGAGCTGGGCGGGGCGGAAATGCACGCTGCCGTGTCGGGCCTGGCCGAATACCTGGCCGAGGACGACGCCGACGCGCTGCGCATCACGCGCGAACTGGTGGCGGGCCTGGGGTGGAACGCCAGGCCCGACGCGCCCCACAGCGGCAGCGGCAGCGGCAGCGGCGCGCGCTACTTGCCCCCGCGTTACGCGGCCGACGAACTGCTCGGCATCGCGCCGGTCGACCAGCGCAAGCCGCTCGACATGCGCGAGGTGGTCGCGCGCCTCGTGGACGACTCGGCCTTCCTCGAATTCAAGCCCGGCTACGGCAGCGCCACCGTGACCGGCCACGCCGCCGTCTGCGGCATGCCGGTCGGCATCCTGAGCAACAACGGCCCGCTGGACCCGGCCGGCGCCACCAAGGCGGCCCACTTCATCCAGCTGTGCTGCCAGTCCGGCACGCCGCTGCTGTTCCTGCAGAACACCACCGGCTTCATGGTCGGCAAGGCCTACGAGCAGGCCGGCATGATCAAGCATGGCTCGAAGATGATCCAGGCCCTGGCCAACGCCAATGTACCGCGCATCACCGTGCATTGCGGCGCCTCCTTCGGCGCCGGCAACTACGGCATGTCGGGGCGCGGCTTCATGCCCGACTTCTGCTTCAGCTGGCCCAATGCGCGCACCGCCGTGATGGGCGCCGAGCAGGCCGCCGGCACCATGGCCATCGTGATGGAGGGCAGCATGCGGCGCAAGGGCCAGGAGGTGGACCACGCCGCGATTGCCGCCATGCGCGCGCGCGTGGTGGAAACCTTCGAGCGCCAGACCGACGCTTTCTATACTTCCGGACGCCTGCTGGACGACGGCGTCATCGATCCGCGCGACACGCGCGCCGTGCTGGCCTGCGTGCTGGCCGTCTGCGACGAAGCGCGCCGCCGCACGCTGCACCCGGTGCAGTTCGGCGTGGCGCGCCCATGACAATCCCTGGAGACCCCGATGGAATACAGCCACGAACACCTGGAACTGCAGCGCAACCTGAAGCGCTTCATCGACAGCGACATCAATCCTTTTGTGGACGAATGGGAGGCGGCCGAAATCTTCCCGGCCAAGGAAGTGTTCCGCAAGCTGGGCGCGCTGGGCATGCTGGGCGTGTCCAAGCCGGTGGCGTACGGCGGCCTGGGGCTGGACTACTCCTACTCGATGGCGATGGCCGAGGCGCTGGGCCACATCCGCTGCGGCGGGGTGCCGATGGCGATCGGAGTGCAGACCGATATGGCGACGCCGGCGCTGACGCGCTTCGGCTCGGACGAGTTGCGGCGCGAGTTCCTGGCGCCGGCCATCAGCGGCGAGGCGGTGGCCTGCGTCGGCGTGTCGGAGCCGGGCGCCGGCTCGGACGTGGCGGCGGTGCGCACCACGGCGCGCAAGGATGGCGGCGACTACGTGATCAACGGCAGCAAGATGTGGATCACCAACAGCCTGCAGGCGGACTGGATGTGCCTGCTGGCCAACACCGGCGACGGTCCGGCGCACCGCAACAAGTCGCTGATCATCGTGCCGATGGATACGCCGGGCGTCAGCGTCGGCAAGAAGATCCGCAAGATCGGCATGAATTCCTCCGACACGGGCCTGATCCACTTCGACGAGGTGCGCGTGCCGCAGCGCTTTTTGATCGGCGAGGAGGACAAGGGTTTCACCTACCAGATGCTGCAGTTCCAGGAAGAGCGCCTGTGGTGCGCGGCCAATATCGTGCAGCAGATGCAGAACTGCATCGAGGCCACCATCGCCTATGCGCGCGAACGCAAGATCTTCAACGGCAGCGTGCTGGACAACCAGTGGGTGCATTTCAAGCTGGCCGAAATGCAGACCGAGCTTGAATCGCTGCGCGCCCTGACCTACCGCGCCTGCGGCATGTATGTCGGCGGCGCCGACGTGACCGAACTGGCTTCCATGGCCAAGCTGAAGGCCGGCCGCCTGTCGCGCGTGATCACCGACGGCTGCCTGCAGTTCTGGGGCGGCATGGGCTTCACGCTGGAGAACCCGGTGTCGCAGTTCTACCGCGACGCACGCCTGACCTCGATTGGCGGCGGCGCGGATGAAGTCATGCTGGGCATTATCTGCAAGTACATGGACATCCTGCCGGGGCGCAAGGCGTGAGCGGTTTCGACACCATCCTGGTCGCCAACCGCGGCGAAATCGCGCTGCGCGTAATGCGCACGGCGCGCCGCATGGGCTACCGCTGCGTGGCGGTGTACTCCGACGCCGACCGCGACGCCCCGCACGCGCGCGTCAATGGCGTCGCCGCCGGCGGCGCCGATGCCGCGCTGCGCATCGGCGGCCCGGCGCCGGCCGATTCCTATCTCAACATCCCGGCCCTGCTGGCCGCCGCGCGCGCGGCCGGCGCCGGCGCCGTGCATCCCGGCTACGGCTTCCTGGCCGAGCGGGCCGACTTCGCGCAAGCCTGCACCGACGCCCGGCTGGCCTTCATCGGCCCGCCGGCCGCCGCCATCGTGGCCATGGGCAACAAGGCTGGCGCCAAGCGCATGATGCTGGAGGCCGGCGTGCCCTGCATCCCGGGCTACCAGGGCGAGGACCAGTCCGACGCGCGCATGGCCGAGGAGGCGGCGCGCATCGGCTACCCGGTCATGATCAAGGCTGCCGCAGGCGGCGGCGGGCGCGGCATGCGGCGCGTGGACGAGGCGGGCGCCTTCGCGGCGGCGCTGGCAGCGGCGCGTTCGGAGGCGCAGCATGCGTTTGGCAGCGCCGAGGTGATCCTCGAACGCGCGCTGCTCGAGCCGCGCCATATCGAGATCCAGGTCTTCGCAGACCTGCACGGCAACGTGGTGCACATGGGCGAGCGCGATTGCTCGGTGCAGCGCCGCCATCAGAAGCTGATCGAAGAAGCGCCCTCGCCCGCCGTCGGCCCCGAGCTGCGCGCGCGCATGGGCGAGGTGGCGCTGGCGGCGGCGCGCGCCATCGGCTACGTCGGCGCCGGCACGCTGGAATTCCTGCTCGACCGCGACGGCCAGTTCTACTTCATGGAGATGAACACTCGCCTGCAAGTCGAGCACGCGGTGACGGAAGCCATCACCGGTATCGACCTGGTCGAGTGGCAGTTGCTGGTGGCGGCCGGCGCGCCGCTGCCGCTGGCGCAGGCCGAACTCGACGCGCGCCGCGCGGCCGGCGGCCATGCCATCGAAGTGCGCCTGTGCGCCGAGGACCCGCAGCAGGACTTCCTGCCGCAAAGCGGCACGGTGTGGCGCTGGCAGGCGCCGCCCGGCGTGCGCTGCGACCACGCCCTGGCCGATGGCGCGCAGGTGCCGCCCTACTACGACTCCATGCTGGCCAAGCTGGTGGCGCACGGGCGAGACCGCGCCGACGCCCTGCGCCAGCTGCGCCGCGCGCTGGACCAATGCCTGCTGCTTGGCCTGCCGAGCAACCGCGCCTTCCTGGCGCAGTGCCTGGCGCACCCGGTGTTCGCCGCAGGCGGCGCCAGCACCGGCTTCATCGCCGGGCACCTGCCGGCCGGGCTGCGCGGCGGCGCCGACGCCACGGCGCGTACCCTGGCCGCCGCCAGCGCGCTGCTGGCATGGCACCGTTCGCAGCGCCACCCTCGCCGCTACCCGGCCGAGCTGCACGGCTGGAGCTCCAGCCACGCCCATGCCCAGCCTTTACGCTTCACACTGAATGGCGCGGCGCACCACGCCCACGCCAGCGCCGATGGGCCCAACGCCTGGCATATCGCCGCCCCGGGCGCGGCGGCATCGCAACGCATCGAAGTGGCCGACAGCGGCGCGGGCAGCCTGCAACTGTCCATCGACGGCGCGCCCGCAACACTGTCCTTCGCCGTCCATGGCGCCCGTCTGTTCTTCCTGCTGGACGGCGTCGAGCATATGCTGGACGACCTGGGCGACGCGCCGCCACGCGTGGCGAACAACGGCGCCGCCGACGGCCGCATCGCAGCGCCGATGAACGGCCGGGTGGTCGCGCTGCACGTGCGGGACGGCGACCAGGTCAGCATCGGCCAGCCCTTGCTGGCGTTGGAGGCGATGAAGATGGAGCACAATATGCTGGCCACGCGCGACGGCAAAGTAAGCTCGCTCAACGCCGCCCTCGGCGCGCAAGTCGCGACCGGACAGCTGCTGCTGGAAATTACCCCTTGACGGAGACGCCATGACTACGCTGCAAGGCAAGACCCTGTTCATCACCGGCGCCAGCCGGGGCATCGGCAAGGCGATCGCCTTGCGCGCGGCGCGCGATGGCGCCAACGTGATCATCGCCGCCAAGACCACCGAGCCCGACCCGCGCCTGCCGGGGACGATTTACTCCGCCGCCGAGGAGATCCGCGCCGCCGGCGGCAAGGCGCTGCCGCTGCAAGTCGATATCCGGGAGGAAGAGCAGGTCATCGCCGCCATCGAGCGCGGCGCCGCGGAGTTTGGCGGCATCGACATCCTGGTCAACAACGCCAGCGCCATCAGCCTGACGAGTGTGCAAAGCACATCGATGAAGCGCTACGACCTGATGATGGACATCAACGTGCGCGGCACCTTCGTCTGCGCCAAGCACTGCCTGCCCCATCTCCAGCAGGCCAGCAACCCGCATATCCTGACGCTGTCGCCGCCGATCGACATGAACCCGAAATGGTTCGCCCGCCATGCCGCCTACACCACATCGAAGTACGCGATGAGCATGATCGTGCATGGCCTGGCGGCCCAGCTGGCGGAAGACGGAATCGGCGTGAACGCCTTGTGGCCGCGCACGATCATCGCAACGGCGGCACTCAACGTCGCCCTGCCCGGCGGCGGCCAGTTCGGCCGTACGCCGGAGATCATGGCCGATGCCGCCCACCTGATACTGACCCGGGACAGCCACACAACCAACGGCAATTTCTTCATCGACGAGGAAGTTCTGCGCGGCAGCGGCGTCACCGACTTTTCCCGGTACCAGGTAACGCCTGGCGTCGAGCCGATGATCGACCTGTTTGTGGAGGCTGGCCATGAATGAGCATATGCAGGACACCCTTGGCCACCTGGTTGCGCGCAGCGCGCGCCGCAACGGCGCAGCGCCGGCGCTGCTGGAGAACGGCCGCAGCATGTCTTACGCCCAGCTGGACGAGGACAGCAACCGTTTCGCGCACTACCTGCTCGCCAGCGGCCTGCAGCCCGGCGACAAGGTGGCCATGCTCAGCCCGAACTCCATGGATTTCATGGTGGCGGCGTTCGGCATCCTGAAGGCCGGCATGGTGTGGGTGCCGGTGAATGCCCTGCTCTCGCCGACCGAGGTGGCGTACATCGTGCAGCACGCGGAAGCGCGCCTGCTGGTGGTGGACGCGCAGCTTGCGGCGCATCCCGCCTGGAGCGCCGCGCTGCCTGCGCTTGGCGTGCCGCTGCTCCACTGCGCCACGGACGGCCTAGCGCCCGGCGCAACTGGCGCGACCCGCAGCCTGTCGCAGGCGCTCGCCGGCCAGCCGGCGACGCCGCCCGCGCAGGAGATCGAAGAGAACGCCCTGGCCCTGATCATGTACACCAGTGGCACCACCGGCAACCCGAAAGGCGCCATGCACTCGCACCGCTCGGTGCTGGCTGCCGTGATGTCGAATGCCGTTACCGTCTCCATCGTGCCGCAGGATGTGCTGTCCGCGATCCTGCCGCTGTTCCACTGCGCGCAATTCAGCATGGCCGCTGCGGGGCTGGCCTGCGGCGCTGCCATCTCGCTCTCGCGCGGTTTCGACCCGGCCGCCGTGCTGGCAACACTGGCCCGCGACCGTGTCACGCTGATGGCGGCCCTGCCTGCCATGTACGGCGCCCTGCTGCAGCATCCGGCACGCGCGCAGCACGACCTGTCCGCGCTGCGCCTGGCTATCTACGCCATGGCGCCGATGGCGCTGGAACTGCTGCGGCGCCTGATGCAGGACTTCTGCCCGCGCTTCGCCCTCGGCAGCGGCCAGACCGAGATGTTCCCGATGACGGTCTACTTCCCGCCCGAACAGCAGCACCGCATCGGCAATTGCTGGGGCCAGGCGACACCGGTCAACGACACGGCGATCATGGATGCCGACGGCCGCCTGCTCGGCAAAGGTATGGTCGGCGAGATCGTGCACCGCGGCCCGAATGCCATGCTGGGCTACTTCAAGGATCCGGAGGCCACGGCCGCCGTGCGCCGCTTCGGCTGGCACCATACCGGCGACCTTGGCATGTGGGATGACGACGGCTACCTGCACTTCAAGGGCCGCCTGAAGGACATGATCAAAACCGGCGGCGAGAACGTGCCCGCCATCCGCGTCGAGGAAGCGCTGCTCGGCCACCCGGCAGTCGCCATGGCAGCAGTGGTCGGGCTGCCGCACAGCGAATGGATCGAAGCCGTCACCGCCTTCGTCTGCCTGAAGCCAGGCCAGGCCGCCGACGCCGACAGCCTGCGCGAACATTGCCGCGCCACGCTGGCCGGGTTTGAAATCCCCAAGCACATCGCTATCGTGGAGACCCTGCCGATGACCTCCACCGGCAAGATCCAGAAGCACGTGCTGCGCGCCAGCCATCAGGGCCTGTACAGCTAGCCCCGCTGCTCCGGTTTGCGCTTCTGCATTTCTGCCGGATAGCGCAAGCCGGTGGCGCGTTTCCAATCTCGCTCACCGGGAATCTGGACGAAGATCGCTTCCCAGGCATTGCGCACGGTCCCCAGGCTTGCCGTCGCAAACTGGTTGGGCGACATGCTTTGCCCTTCGTAGATCAGTTCGTCGCCAACAACAGTTGCGTAGAACGAGCGCTGCAGGCTGGAAATGCGCAGCCGGCTGCCATCGGGCAGCAAACGCCTTTCCAAAAATAGCCCAAGGGGCCGCGCTGGCGCACCAGCCAATCGCGGATAGCAAGGTCGGTCAGATCGGCCAGGTCTTTCCCGGTTGGATGTGCATCGTGATACTCGATCAAGGCGCGCAGGGTGGGCAGTGTGATCGCCACAGACTGTCGGGGGCACATGCTGAAACATTTCAGCGCCGCAATCTGGGGCCCGCATCGCGGCCGAATAAAGTTTCGTTTGTCCGCAGGTGCTGAAATTCCGGGCGATCAAAAAAATCCCAGAGGGAGGAATCGTGCGTGCCGCGAAATTTCAGCACTTTTCAGCACCTTGCAACACCCATTTCAGCACCTCCCGCCGACGGGTGTGCAGCGGCTACCGGAGCAGGAAGCGGAGCGCCGATTCCGCCAGTTCGTCGATGCTGACACCGGCCTCGCGCCGATACCACTGGGCCGACCAGTTCAGCGCGCCGAACAGCCACAGCCGGTCCAGCTGGCCCGGCGCCGGCCACTCGCCGGAAGCCTGCAGCTCGCGCAGCACCGCGTCCCACAGCGCCTCGTAACGGTCCTTGGCCGCCACGATGCGCAACTGCGCCTCGGCATCGAGCGCGCGCCACTCATACAGCATGACGTAGACAAAATCCTGGCCTGGCGACAGCAAGGTCTCCAGGTGGGTGTGCACCAGCCGCCGCAAGGCCTCGCGCGGCGGCAAACGCAGCGCCGCCACTTCCTCGATGCGCGACAAAGCCTGCTGCATGCCCTGCTCGATCACCGCTTGCAGGATGTCCTGCTTGGACTTGAAATGGTAGAACCACGACCCCGCCTGCACCCCGGCGGCGGCAGCGATATCGCGCACCGTGGTGTTGTCAAACCCTTTCTCACGGAACAACTTTGCCGAAACAGCAATCAGCAGTGGTTTCAGGCTGGCGGAATCGCCCTGGGCGGGGCGGCCGCGGCGGCGCGGCGCGGCTGGCGGGGATGGGTCGGCGCGGGTACTCATGTCCCCAGCAATCTACCTTATAATGAAAGTTTTCGCCAAATTTACAGCCCAAATCATGGAATTAGCCAAGTCTTTCGAGCCTGCCGACATTGAACAGTTCTGGCGCAGCGAGTGGGAAAAGCGCGGTTACTACGCAGCCTCCCTCGACCTGTCGAAGCCGTCCTTCAGCATCCAGCTGCCGCCGCCGAACGTCACCGGCACGCTGCACATGGGCCACGCCTTCAACCAGACCATCATGGATGGCCTGACCCGCTACCACCGCATGTTGGGCCACAACACCGCCTGGATCCCGGGCACCGACCACGCCGGCATCGCCACCCAGATCGTGGTGGAGCGCCAGCTGGACGCGCAGAAGGTGTCGCGCCATGACCTGGGCCGCGAAAAATTCGTCGAAAAAGTCTGGGAGTGGAAAGAGAAATCCGGCTCCACCATCACCGGCCAGATGCGCCGCATGGGCACCTCGCCTGACTGGAACCGCGAATACTTCACCATGGACGCCGAGCGCTCCAAGGTGGTGGCCGAAGTGTTCGTGCGCCTGTTCGAACAGGGCCTGATCTACCGCGGCAAGCGCCTGGTCAACTGGGACCCGGTGCTGGGCACCGCCGTGTCCGACCTGGAAGTGGTGTCGGAAGAAGAAGACGGCTCCATGTGGCACATCAAGTACCCGCTGGCCGACGGCAGCGGGCACCTGGTGGTCGCCACCACCCGTCCTGAAACCATGCTGGGCGACGTCGCCGTGGCGGTGGACCCGACCGACGAGCGCTACACCGCTCTGGTGGGCAAGATGCTGAAGCTGCCGCTGGTCGGCCGCGAAATCCCGGTCATCGCCGACGAATACGTCGACAAGGAATTCGGCACCGGCTGCGTGAAGATCACCCCGGCGCACGACTTCAACGACTACGCCGTGGGCCAGCGCCACAAGCTGGACATGCCGTCCATCCTGACCCTGGACGCCAAGATCAACGAAAACGCGCCAGCCGCCTACCAGGGCCTGGACCGCTTCGCCGCGCGCAAGCAGATCGTGGCCGACCTGGAGGCGCAAGGCTTCCTGGTTGAAGTCAAGCCGCACAAGCTGATGGTGCCGCGCGGCGACCGTACCGGTGTCGTGATCGAACCGATGCTGACCGACCAGTGGTTTGTCGCCATGAGCAAGCCGGCGCCGGAAGGCACCTTCAACCCGGGCAAATCGATCACCGAAGTGGCGCTGGAAAAAGTCGCCAGCGGCGAGATCAAGTTCGTCCCTGAAAACTGGAGCACCACCTACAACCAGTGGCTGAACAACATCCAGGACTGGTGTATTTCGCGCCAGCTGTGGTGGGGCCACCAGATCCCGGCCTGGTACGACGAGCAAGGCAATGTGTACGTCGCCCGCAGCGAGGAAGACGCGAAAGCGCAAGCCGCCGCCAAAGGCGTGACCGGCGCCCTGACCCGCGACAACGACGTGCTGGACACCTGGTTCTCGTCCGCCCTGGTACCGTTCTCCACCCTGGGCTGGCCGAACGACACGCCGGACCTGAAAGCCTTCCTGCCAAGCTCCGTGCTGGTGACCGGCTTCGACATCATCTTCTTCTGGGTGGCGCGCATGGTCATCATGACCAGCCACTTCACCAACCAGGTGCCGTTCAAGACCGTCTACGTGCACGGCCTGGTGCGCGACTCGCAAGGCCAGAAGATGTCCAAGTCCAAGGGCAACACCCTGGATCCGATCGACCTGATCGACGGCATCGGCCTGGATGCCCTGGTGGCCAAGCGCACCACCGGCCTGATGAACCCGAAGGACGCAGCCAAGATCGAGAAAGCCACCCGCAAGGAATTCCCGGATGGTATCCCGGCCTACGGCACCGACGCCGTGCGCTTCACCATGGCCTCCTACGCCTCGCTGGGCCGCAACATCAACTTCGACCTGGGCCGCTGCGAAGGCTACCGCAACTTCGGCAACAAGCTGTGGAACGCCACCCGCTTCGTGCTGATGAACACCGAAGGCCACGACTGCAGCGCCAACGACGCCGACCTGTCGGCCGCCGACAAGTGGATCATCTCCGCCCTGAACCGCGCCGAGCAGGAAGTGCATAAAGGCTTCGCCGACTACCGCTTCGACAACATCGCCTCCACCATCTACCAGTTCGTGTGGTACGAGTACTGCGACTGGTACCTGGAGCTGGCGAAGGTGCAGGTACAGCAAGGCACCCCGGGCCAGCAGCAAGCCACCCGCCACACCCTGCTGCGCGTGCTGGAAGTGATCCTGCGCATGGCGCACCCGATCATCCCGTTCGTCACCGAGCAGCTGTGGCAGACCGTCGCCCCGCTGGCCGGCAAGGGCGGCGAAGGCCAGTCCATCATGACCCAGGCCTACCCGCTGCCGAACGAAGCGGCGATCGACGCCGGCGCCGAAGCCTGGATGGAAGAACTGAAAGGCCTGACCGACGCCACCCGCAACCTGCGCGGCGAAATGAAGCTGGCGCCATCGCTGCGCGTGCCGCTGATCGTGGAAGCGGCCGGCGCCGACCAGGCCAGGATGGCCGGCTTCGCGCCGTACATCCAGATGCTGGGCAAGCTGTCGGAAGTGCAGATCGTGGACGTGCTGCCGGAGTCCCCGGCCGCCGTGTCCGTGGTCGGCACCACCAAGCTGATGCTGAAGGTCGAGATTGACGTGAAAGCCGAGCGCGAGCGCCTGTCGAAAGAGATCGCCCGCCTGGAAGGCGAGATCGCCAAGGCCTCCGGCAAGCTGTCGTCGGAAAGCTTCGTCGCGCGCGCCCCGGCCGCCGTGGTCGCGCAAGAGAAGGAACGCGTCGCCACCTTCAGCGCCACCCTGGCCAAGATGCAGGAACAGCTGGCCAAGCTGCCAGCCTAAACCAAAATTCGGGGTCAGGTCTGACAATCGGACAAATGGTGCCCAAGGGCACCATTTG
>NZ_JAYSCO010000072.1:0-28789 GCF_041914865.1 Pseudoduganella sp.
GCCAGCACCAGGTGGATGATGTTCTCGGCCATGTCGTGCTCACCGTAGGTGATGAAGATCTTGGTGCCGAAAATCTTGTAGGTGCCGTCGCCCTGCGGCACGGCGCGGGTGCGCACGGCAGCCAGGTCGGAACCGGCTTGCGGCTCGGTCAGGTTCATGGTGCCGGTCCACTTGCCGGTCACCAGAGGCTCCAGGTAGGTCGCCTTCTGCTCCTCCGAACCGGCGGTCAGCAGCGCCTCGATCGCGCCGTCCGACAGCAGGGCCACCAGCGCGAACGACAGGTTCGAGCCGTGCAGCATTTCCACGCACGGGGTGCCGATCAGTTTCGGCAGGCCCTGGCCGCCGTATTCGGTCGGGTGCTGCAGGCCCTGCCAGCCGGCTTCGGCGAACTGCCGGAAAGCTTCCTTGAAGCCTTTGGAGGTGGTGACCTTGCCATCGGCCCAGAAGCTCGGCTCCTTGTCGGCCGCGTGGTTCAGCGGGGCGATCACGCCGCTCACGAACTTCGCGTTTTCTTCCAGTACGGCTTCCGCGGTTTCCGCGTTTGCATCTTCACAGCCTGGCAGCGCCGATACGCCTTCCAGGTTCGCCAGTTCGTTCATCACGAACAGCATGTCTTTCATTGGGGCTTGATAGCTCATGACACCTCTCCAAGGTAGTAAAAGGGCCACTTGCGTGGCCCCGGTACTCAGTCCTTTTTCAGGACATTTATTTGATTAACCCAGTTCCTTGACCAGCTGAGGAACAACCTCGAACAGGTCGCCCACGATGCCGTAGTCGGCAACGGAGAAGATCGGCGCTTCAGGGTCTTTGTTCACGGCCACGATGACCTTCGAATCCTTCATGCCGGCCAGGTGCTGGATCGCGCCGGAGATGCCGACGGCGATGTACAGCGAAGGAGCCACGATCTTGCCGGTCTGGCCAACCTGCCAGTCGTTCGGCACGAAGCCCGCGTCCACTGCCGCGCGCGATGCACCCATGGCGGCGTTCAGCTTGTCGGCCAGCGGTTCCAGGATCTTGAAGGCGTCGGCGGAGCCCATGCCACGGCCACCGGAAACGATGATCTTGGCAGCGGTCAGTTCCGGACGGTCCGACTTGGCCAGTTCGCGGCCAACGAATGCGGACTTGCCGAAATCGGCGGCGGCAGCCACGGTTTCCACTGCAGCGGAACCGCCTTCGGCGGCAGCGGCGTCGAAGCCGGTGGTACGTACGGTGATGACTTTAACCTTGTCCGACGATTGCACGTAGGCGATCGCGTTACCGGCGTAGATCGGGCGCTCGAAGGTGTCAGGCGCGTCCACTTTGGTGATTTCGGAGATCTGGGCCACGTCCAGCTTGGCGGCCACGCGCGGCAGGATGTTCTTGCCGTAGGCGGTGGCAGGAGCCAGGATATGGGTGTAGCCGCCGGCTACCGCCAGGATCTGCTCGGAGACATTCTCGGCCAGGCCGTCGGCAAAGTGGGCGGCGTCGGCGTGCAGCACCTTGGTGACGCCGGCGATCTTCGCGGCGGCAGCGGCAGCGGCACCGGCGTTGGCGCCAGCAACCAGGACATGGACTTCGCCTGCGCACTTGGCGGCGGCGGTAACGGTGTGGTGGGTGCTGCCTTTCAGGCTAGCGTTGTCGTGTTCAGCGATTACGAGTGCGACCATGATGGAAGAATCCTTTGAAAATGATTAGATGACTTTAGCTTCGGTGCGCAGCTTCGACACCAGGGTCGCTACGTCAGGCACTTTGATACCAGCGGAACGCTTGGCAGGCTCGGTCACTTTCAGGGTTTTCAGGCGAGGGGTCACGTCGACGCCCAGGGCTTCCGGAGTCACGGTGTCCAGCGGCTTCTTCTTCGCCTTCATGATGTTCGGCAGGGTCACGTAGCGTGGCTCGTTCAGGCGCAGGTCGGTGGTGACGATGGCTGGCAGTTGCAGCGCCACGGTTTCCAGGCCGCCGTCCACTTCGCGGGTCACGGTCACTTTGCCGTCGGCCAGCTCAACCTTCGAAGCGAAGGTCGCTTGCGGCCAGCCCAGCAGCGCAGCCAGCATCTGGCCGGTCTGGTTGGAGTCGTCGTCGATGGCCTGCTTGCCCAGGATGATCAGCTGCGGCTGCTCTTTCTCGGCCACAGCCTTCAGCAGCTTGGCCACGCCCAGCGGCTCCAGTTCCACCGCGGTCTCGATCAGGATGCCACGGTCGGCGCCGATAGCCATGCCGGTGCGCAGGGTTTCCTGGCACTGGGTCACGCCAGCGGATACGGCAACCACTTCGGTCACTTTGCCTGCTTCTTTCAGGCGGGTCGCTTCTTCCAGCGCGATTTCATCGAACGGGTTCATCGACATTTTGACGTTGGCGATATCCACGCCAGTGCCGTCGGATTTGACGCGCACTTTCACGTTGTAGTCGACGACGCGCTTGACAGGTACCAGGACTTTCATAGGTGTGCCTTTGAAAAAGTGATAAGTAAATAGTGGGCTAGATTATATTGGAATTCGATCAGTCTTATCGAATAAAAGCACGGTCGTGCGTTTTTTAAGTACAATCCGGCGCCGAAAAATCAGCAACCGGAAGGATACCGCAAAACTTACTTGCGGCGCATCAGGAAAGTGAATTCGGTGCCTTGCTGCACATGCGACAGCAAAGCATTGCCAGTCTGCTTGGCAAAGGCCTGGAAGTCACGCACGGAACCCGGGTCGGTGGCCACGATACGCAGGACCTGGCCGCTTTCCAGTTCGGCCAAAGCCTTCTTGGCTTTCAGGATAGGCAGCGGGCAATTCAGCCCGCGGGCATCGAGGTCCTTATGAAATTCCATGGTCTCGGACTCGAGAGTAAGAGTTTCGCTCATCAATATCTCGCTTCTGTACTACTGATTTCCGACATACTACTCCAATTTTGGGCGTCTGACGCACTGCACCAAAATAGTTAATGTTGCGTTGCAAAATCACAACGACATTTCAATGTCGGCAAGGCCCGCCCTAGAGAGAGCGGGCCTTTCGTAGCTCTTAGATACGCGACTCCACCCATGCTGCAACGCCACCGAGCGCACCTGGCAGTGCGTCCGGATTGGTGCCGCCGGCCTGCGCCATATCAGGGCGGCCACCGCCCTTGCCGCCCACTTGTTGTGCAACGAAGTTGACCAGCTCGCCTGCCTTGACCTTGCCGATCGAGTCGGCCGTCACGCCGGCGATCAGGCTCACCTTGCCGTCGTTGACGGAGGCCAGCACGATGGCAGCGGACTTCAGCTTGTCCTTCAGCTTGTCCATGGTTTCGCGCAGCGCGGTCACGTCGGCGCCTTCCATGGTCGCCGCCAGCACCTTCAGGCCCTTGACGTCGACCGCCTTGTTGACCAGCTCGTCGCCCTGGCCGGAAGCCAGCTTGGACTTCAGTGCCGCCAGTTCTTTCTCCAGCGACTTGACCTGGTCCTGCACCGCGCCGATCTTGGCGGTCAGCTCTTCCGGGTTGGACTTCAGCGCGGCCGCGGCTTCGTTCAGCTTGCGCGCCATGCCCTGCACCAGCGCCAGCGCGCCTTCGCCGGTCACGGCTTCCACGCGGCGGATGCCGGCCGCAACGCCGCCTTCCGACACGATCTTGAACAGGCCGATGTCGCCGGTGCGCTGCACGTGCACGCCGCCGCACAGCTCTTTGGAGGAGCCGATGTCCATCACGCGCACTTCGTCGCCGTACTTCTCGCCGAACAGCGCCATGGCGCCATGCTTCACAGCGTCGTCGAAGGACATGTGGTGCGACTGGGTCGCGTGGTTTTCAAGGATTTCGGCGTTGACGATCGCTTCCACCTTGGCGATTTCCTCAGCGGTCATCGGCTGGGTGTGCGAGAAGTCGAAACGCGCCTTGTCCGGATCGACCAGCGAGCCTTTCTGCGCCACGTGGGAACCCAGCACTTCGCGCAGGGCCTTGTGCATCAGGTGGGTGGCCGAGTGGTTGCGGATGGTGCGGCCGCGCGCATGCTGGTCCACTTCCGCGCCGACCGCATCGCCCACTTTCAGCGAACCGGAGGCCAGCACACCGTGGTGGCCGAACACGTCTGCCTGGATCTTCAGCGTGTCTTCCACTTCGAACTTGCCGGTGGCGCCCTGGATCAGGCCCTTGTCGCCCACCTGGCCGCCGGATTCGGCGTAGAACGGGGTGGTGTCCAGCACCACGATGCCCTGCTCGCCCGCTTTCAGTTCCTGCACCGGCGCGCCGTTGGCGTACAGCGCCACCACTTTCGAGTTGTGCTGCAGCTGGTCGTAGCCGACGAACTTGTTCTTCTCGCCCGCGTATTCAACGTTGGCAGCCATCTTCTTGAACTTGCCGCCTTCGCGCGCCTTGCGCTTCTGCTCTTCCATCGCCACCGCGAAGCCGGCTTCGTCCAGCGTCACTTCGCGTTCGCGGCAGATGTCCGCCGTCAGGTCCAGCGGGAAGCCATAGGTGTCGTACAGGGTGAAGGCGGTAGCGCCATCCAGGTTCTTCGGATCCTTGGCCAGCTGCGCCTCCAGGATCTTCATGCCGTTTTCCAGGGTCTCGCCGAAACGCTCTTCCTCGGCCTTCAGCACCTGGGCCACACGGTCCTTGGCTTCAGCCAGTTCCGGATAGGCGCCGCCCATTTCCTTGTTCAGGTCTTCCACCAGCTTGTAGAAGAAGGCCTTGGTCTGGCCCAGCTTGTGGCCGTGGCGCAGCGCGCGGCGGATGATACGGCGCAGCACATAGCCATGGCCTTCCGAGCCAGGGATGATGCCGTCCACGATCATGAAGGCAGCGGCGCGGATGTGGTCAGCGATCACGCGCAGCGATTTGTTTTCCAGGTCGGTCGCGCCGGTTTCGCGCGCAGCAGCCTTGATCAGGGCCTGGAAGGAATCGATCTCGTAGTTCGAATGCACGTGCTGCAGCACGGCGGCCAGGCGCTCCATGCCCATGCCGGTATCGACGCAAGGCTTCGGCAGCTTGTGCATCACGCCCGCCTCGTCGCGGTTGAACTGCATGAACACCAGGTTCCAGATCTCGATGTAGCGGTCGCCGTCTTCTTCCGCCGAGCCCGGAGGGCCGCCGTAAATGCCTTCGCCGTGGTCGTAGAAGATCTCGGTGCACGGACCGCATGGGCCGGTGTCGGCCATCTGCCAGAAGTTGTCCGACGCGTAGCGCGCACCCTTGTTGTCGCCGATGCGGATGATGCGCTCTTTCGGCACGCCCACTTCATTGGCCCAGATATCGTAAGCCTCGTCGTCTTCCTGGTAGACGGTGACGGTCAGCTTTTCAGGCGGCAGGCCGTAGACCTTGGTCAGCAGCTCCCACGCGTACTGGATCGCATCGCGCTTAAAATAATCGCCGAAGCTGAAGTTGCCCAGCATCTCGAAGAAAGTGTGGTGACGCGCGGTGTAGCCGACGTTTTCCAGGTCATTATGCTTGCCGCCGGCGCGCACGCAGCGCTGCACGGTGGTGGCACGGGAATACGGGCGCACGTCCTGGCCCAGGAACACATCCTTGAACTGCACCATGCCGGAGTTGGTCAGCAGCAGGGTCGGATCGTTACCTGGCACCAGCGGGCTGGAACGGACAATCGTATGACCCTTGGATTCGAAGAATTTCAGGAACTTTTCGCGAATTTCAGCAGATTTCATGTCGTAAAGGATAGGTTGCAGGCTGAGGCAAAGGGTTGATTATACGTGAAGCGCCCGCCGATGGAAAAAATGGGGACGTACCCCATTTTTCTCGAAAAATGGGGTACGTCCCCATTTTTTCCCGCTAAGCGAAGTCGGGGCCGATCAGGTCGATGCGGTCGGTGCAGAAGCCGTCCACGCCCCAGGGCAGGATTTCGCGGGCGCGCTCGGGCGTGTTGACGGTATAGCAAAACAGGCCGAAGCCGGCGGCTTTCACCGCCTGGGCCAGTTCCGGCGTCAGGTGCTTATGGTTGGTGTGGATCGCGACGGCGCCCAGCTCGCGCGCCGTGTTCTGCCAATCGGCAGGAATCTTATCAAACAAACATGCGCGCGGCAGGTCGGGCGCCGCGTCGCGCGCCGCCGCCAGCGCCGCCATGCTGAAGGAGGACAGCAAGGGCAACTGCGCCGGATCGCCCGCCAGCACTTCGGCCGCAAAGCGGGCACGCGCCGTGTGCGCCACCCAGCGCCCGGTTTCCACCTCGTGCCCCTCGGCCGGCTTGATCTCGATGTTCATCCAGATCTTGTGCTCTTTGCAGTAATCGACCCACTCCAGGAACAGCGGCACCGGCTCGCCGCGGAATTCCGGGCCGAACCAGCGCCCCGCATCCATCTTCGCCAGTTCGGCAGCGCTGAAGTTGGGCACATAGCCGTCGCCGTAAATGGTGCGGCCGAAATGCGGGTCGTGCATGACCACGCCGATGCCATCGGACGACAGCATGACGTCGAATTCCACCGCGCGGAAACCATACGCCAGGCCGGCGCGCAGGCCGGCAATGGTGTTCTCCGGCGCCAGCGTGCCGCCGCCGCGGTGCGCAACGATTTTTGGATAGGGCCACATGGATTAAGACACTAACACGGTTGGATGCGTTAAGCTAACGCTCCCTGAAAACAGTAGGAAGAAGACAACATGACCCCGAAGGCCCTTGGACACATCCGCGTACTGGACTTAAGCCGCGTATTGGCCGGCCCCTGGTGCTCGCAGAACCTGGCCGACCTCGGTGCGGACGTGATCAAGATCGAACGCCCCGGCGCCGGCGACGACACGCGCGCCTGGGGCCCGCCCTACGCCAAGGACGCGTCCGGCGCCGACACCACCGAGGCCGCCTACTACCTGTCCGCCAACCGCGGCAAGCGCTCGGTCACCTGCGATATTTCCAAGCCTGAAGGGCAAGCCCTGATCCGCGACCTGGCGCGCCACGCCGACGTGGTGCTGGAGAACTACAAGGTCGGCCAGCTGAAAAAATACGGCCTCGACTATGAATCGCTGAAAGCCGTGAAACCGGACCTGGTGTACTGCTCGGTGACCGGCTTCGGCCAGGACGGCCCCTACGCCCACCGCGCCGGCTACGACTTCCTGATCCAGGGCATGGGCGGTTTGATGTCCGTGACCGGCGAGCGCGACGACCTGCCAGGCGGCGGCCCGCAAAAAGCCGGCGTCGCCCTGACCGACCTGATGACCGGCATGTACGCCACCATCGCCATCCTGGCCGCCCTGACCCACCGCGACCGCACCGGCGAAGGCCAGTACATCGACATGGCCCTGCTCGACGTGCAGGTGGCCATGCTGGCCAATATGGGTTCCAACTACCTGAACAGCGGCAAAGCGCCCAAGCGCTGGGGCAACGCGCACGCCAACATCGTCCCCTACCAGACCTTCGCCTGTTCGGACGGCTACATCATCGTCGCCACCGGCAACGACGGCCAGTACCAGAAATTCGTCGAAGTGGGCGGCCGCGCCGACCTCGCCACGCACGAACGCTACGCCACCAATCCCCTGCGCGTAAAGAACCGCGACGAGCTGGTGCCGATCCTGGCCGAGATGGTGAAAGCCCAATCGCGCGACTGGTGGATTGAAAGGCTGGAAGCGGTCGGCGTGCCCTGCGGCCCGATCAACGACCTGCACGACGTCTTCCAGAACCCGCAAGTGCAAGCACGCGGCCTGGTGATGGAAGCGCCGCACCCGACGGCGGGCAAGGTCAAGCTGGTGCGCAGCCCGATGCGCCTGAGCGCCAGTCCCGCCGAGACCGACAAAGCGCCCCCGCTGCTCGGCCAGCACACCGAAGAAGTACTGCGCGAAGTACTCGGCCGCAGCGACGCCGAGATCGCCGCCCTGCGCAGCAAAAACATCCTCTAAAAAATGTCCACTTCGGGGTCAGGAAGAAAAGTGGACATTTTCCTGGGAAATGTCCACTTTTCTTCCTGACCCCAAAGTGGACAATTACTTTAGTGCAGGTGTTGCTTGAAGTCGAACAGCTCGCGGTGCATGTGGTTGACGGCGGCTTTCATTTCAGGGGTCACCTGCATGCGCTCGCTGGCGCAGACGCGGCGCGCACGGGCGCCGAGCAGCTCCATGTCGCTCACCAGCTTGGGGACGTTGGAGTAGTCTTCGCTCACCAGCATTTCACTGATGTCGTCGGAGCGCCGGTCCAGTTTCTGGATCGTGTCGCGCAGCTCGCCGGTCAGGTTGCGCTCGGCCGACAACGCTTGCGCGGCCTGGCCGACGGCGTGTTGGATATTGCTGAGCCTGATACGGATTTCACGGTCGTGCATCATGATCGTCTCCTCCTTCAAAACGGCACCCAGCGTGCCGGTGCGAGTTGGAGACGGCTCCCCGCGGCACTGTTCCGCTAGCCTGCCTCGGCTTTGATCTGGCTCAACATTGGTGCAATTGGCGTCAACCGGCGCAGGTGCAACGCGATGGCCACCGCTGCCAACAGGCATAGCGCGAGCAAGGCCACCACGCCGTCCCAGCCGGCGCGCGCCCACAACACGCCTGCCGCCCAGCCTATGACGCTGGAGCCCAGGTAGTAGAAAAACAGGTACAGGGCGGACGCCAGCGCCGCGCCACGCGCCCGGCGGCCCACCCAGCTGCTGGTCATCGAGTGCGCGGCGAAGAAGGCGAAGGTGAACAGTGCCAGTCCGGCCAGCACCGCCGGCAGCCAGGCCGACAGCGTCAGCACGATGCCGGCCAGCATCAATCCCAGCACCAGGTACAGCACGCCCTTGCGGCCGTAGCGGTCGGCCAGCTTGCCGGCCCAGACGGAGCTGAAAATCCCCAGCAGGTACAGCAGCGAAATACCGCCCACCACGCTTTGGCGCAGCTCGAACGGGGCGGCCAACAGGCGGTAGCTGATGTAGTTGTAGGCGCTGACCATGCAGCCCATCAGGAGGAAGGCAAGCGCGAACAGCCACGGCAGGCCGTCGTCGGCGAAGTGGCCGCGCATTGCGCCAGGCATGGCGCGCCAGCCGGCTGCACGCGGATAGAAACGGCGCGAGGCGGGCAAGCTGCGCCAGAACTCGAAGGCGGCCAGCACGCCCGCCACGCCCATGGCGGCCATTGCCACGCGCCAGGAGTAGGCGTCGCTCAAGAACGAGGCCGCCATGCGCCCCACCATCCCGCCAAAGGCGCTGCCGCTGATGTACAGCCCCATCGACAGCCCGAGCTGGCCCGGTTCGATTTCTTCGCCAAGATAGGCCATGGCGATGGCGGGCATGCCGCCCAGCGCCACGCCGAGCAGGGTGCGCGCGGCCAGCAGCTGGCCGTAATTGCCGGCCAGCGCGCACAGCAGGGTCATCAGGGCGGCGATGGCGAGCGCGGCCACCATCAGCGGCTTGCGGCCTATGCGGTCCGACAATGCGCTCGAAGCGACCAGGGCAACCGCCATGGCGGCAGTTGAAATCGAGAGCGACAGGCTGGCCTGCGCCGGGCTCAGAGCGAATTCGTGGGATAGCAGCGGCATCAGCGGTTGTACGCAGTACAACAAGGCGAAGCAGGAAAAGCCGCCGAAGAACATGGCGCGGTTGGTGGGGTGGCTCAGGGCGTTCATGGTGAATCATCTTAGGATTGCCCTGTCATACAGTCCAATATATATTTCAGTCGTTATTAATCGCTTCTACATATTATGGAACTGCGTCACCTGCGCTACTTCGTGGCCGTGGCCGAGGAGCTCAGCTTCACGCGCGCGGCCGAGCGCTTGCACATTGGCCAGCCGCCCCTGTCGCAGCAAATCCAGGCGCTGGAGGCGGAAGTGGGCGCGCGCCTGTTCGAGCGCAGCAAGCGCTGGGTGCGCCTGACGGAGGCCGGCAAACTGTTCCTGGAAGATGCGCGCGCCATCCTCGCCCGTTCGGAAAGCGCGGCGGAGCGTGCGCGCCGGGCGCAGCGCGGCGAGGCGGGCGAACTGCGCGTCGGCTTCACCTTCTCGACACCGTTCACGCCTTTGTTTGCGCGCACCATCCGGCGCTATCGGCAGCGCTATCCACAGGTGGCGCTTACCCTGCACGAAATGAGCACCCTGCGCCAGTTCGAGGCGATAGAGGCGCGCAAGCTGGACCTGGGTTTTGTACGCCCGCCCGAGGTCGCGCTGCCGGATAGCATCACCCTCGCCACTTTGCAGGAGGATCCACTGTTGCTGTTCTTGCCCAGCGATTCGCCGCTGGCGCAGCAGCAGACAGTAAAGGTTGGCGACCTGGCCGGATTGCCCTGGGTGATGTATCCGAAGGAGGCCGGCGTCGGCATCAATCACCAGATCTTCCGCCTGTGCCGCGCGGCGGGCTTTGTGCCCCAGGTGGCGATGGAGGCGCACGAGGCCTCCACCATCATCGGCCTGGTGGCGGCGGGCATCGGGGTTTCAGTCTTGCCCAGCCCGTTCCAGAGCATGCACATGGACGGTGTGGTGCACCGCCGGCTGGACGATCCGGCGGCCGCCACCCGCCTGCAGTTGGCGCGCCGCAGCGACGACGGCGGGCCCCTGGTGGATGCGTTCGTGCGGCTGGTGCTGGAACAAGCCAGCTAGTGCTTATTGCCGCTCCAGGGTGACCGGGTAGTTGCCCATGTCCAGTGTCAGGCGACCGCCGCTGAAGTAGCCCTTGCCGCGGAAAGGATCGTCATAGTCGCCACGCTGGGCCTGGAGCACGAACCGGCGCCGCATGGCCTGCTCGGGCGGCACTTCGATCACATGGCTCTCGCGGCTGCCGCGGTCGATCACGACGATCTGCCGCACCGGCCCGTCCAGCGTGCCCGACCAGCCGTCGACCGTGGTCTTGCCGCGCAGCGCCAGCGGGGCATCGCCCAGGAGCAGCAATTCGACGCCGGGCACTGAAGCGCCGCGCGCCTGCAATTCCACCGAAACAGTCTTGCCGCCGCGTGTGGTCGCGCCCTCGGCATCGAGTACGATGCGCGGCTTCGCCGGCGGCGCACTCTCCAGCACCAGGTCGCCCCCTTCGGCACGCCAGGCGCCGCGCGCATACCAGGTGGCGCCCTCCAGGGTCGAGGTCAGCTGGAACGTTCCATCCTGGCGCAGATCGAGTTCGCACAGTCCGCCACGCTGGTAGACATAGCGTCCGGCCAGCGCCTTGGACTGGCTGGAAAGCGGCACCGGTTCCAGCTGCGGTGCGCGCCAGCCGGCGTCCAGCAGCGCCTGCGCCAGGGCGCCGTGGCCGTTGCGGGCCAGATCTGCCCACAGGCGCGCATCCAGCTGTGGCTTGCCGCCCGCCAGATCGGCCACACGCGCCGCCAGTACGCGCGCCATCCATCCCGCCGCCGGACGTTCGGGATGGGCGGCCAGGTAGCGCAGCACGCGTTCGCCCATGTCGCCGCAGCGCGCAGGGTCGCTGCCGAAGCCGCTGCTGCGCAGCAGGGTCCAGAAGGCATCCGTGCTTTCCAGTACCACGCCGGCCAGCATGGCGTCGTTGCGCATGCAGACAGCATCCAGGCGCAAAGGCTTATCGGCGGCCAGCGCGCGCAGCAGGCCTTCATCTTTCGCCGCCACGGCCAGTTGCCAGCTGCTTTCTGCCACGCTGGCGTCTTTCAGCAAACGTGGCAGGAGGTCCAGCCGGCGCTGGACGATTGCCGCTTCCAGGTAGCGCGTGCGGGCAGCCTGGCTGGCTGCTTTCGGCAACGCGGCATCGAGCAGCTCCAGCGCCAGGGTCTTGTCCTGCGCGCTGAAGATGCGCGCGACGGCCTGGTCGCTCAGGCCATCACCCGGCCCGCCCAGCGCCAGCAACTGGCCGAACAGCTGGCGGTAGCCCGGCTGGCCGATGCGGCGCCCGACTGCCTCCAGCAGGGTGCCATGGTCGTCTGCGGCTGTCGGCTGGCCACTGCGGAGCTGGTGCTGGGCCAGCAGCAAGATGGTGGCCGGCTGCACGTCCGCGTCTTCGAACAGGTATTGCAGCGTTTCGCGGGCATCGACGCCAGGACGCAGCATCAGCTTCAATGCCGCCGTGTTGTTGGCACGCGCTGCGCGCCCAAGCAGTGCGCCGGGAAGCGGCATGCCGCGTTTTAGCAGGTATTCCAGCGCGGCGTTATTGCCCGCCTCGATGACATGGCCGGCCAACGTTGTGGTTCCATTGACCCGCCGGCTGCCCAGCGGCAGGAAGCGTTCGTAGGAATGGCTTTCCTGCGGGCCGCTCTGCTGCCATGGCATGCCGTCGGCCAGCAGCGCGGCCAGCATCTGCGTCGCCTTCGGCTGCGGCAGGTAGGCCGCATACATGGCGGCATCGAGCCAGCGGTCATGGCCCTTGGCGTCCAGCCGGCCGATGCGCTTTTTCAGCCAGGGAATGACGGACGTATTGCCGGCGAAGGCCGCTTCACCCAGCAGCGAATGGGCGCTATTGGGGTCTGGCGCGGGCGGCTGGCTGCCCAGGGCCTGCACTTTATCCAGCACTTCCGTGCCGCGCGTCAGCCACACCAGGTCGCGCCACAGGAAGTGGTCGCGGAACGGGACATACTCTTTCCCCTTGGCCTTGGCCTGCGCCAGGTCGGCCTCGATGGCGGCGGCCAGGGGCCGTGGTGCGCCGGCGCGCAACAGTGCCAGGATGGTTTCGGTGCGCTGCTCCGGCGTCGTCATCTCCGGCAAACCTTCACTGTGCGCCTCCTGCGCCAGGGCGTACTCGAGCGGGGCGTAATGGCCATGCACACCGCCCAGCTGCGCCGGATCCGCACCGGCCGCCAGCAATTGGCGCACCATGGCGGGCGAGCCGAACATCGCGGCGAAATGCAGGGCGGCAGCCGGTTCGGCGCCTGTGCCGCTGCCGCGATGCAGGTCCGGCTTGCGCGCCAGCAGCTGCGCCAGCATGCGCGCACGCGCCGGCAGCTGCGCCTGGTGCTGCGCGCGCAAGTCTTGCCAGCGCGCCAGGCGCGGGCCGGCGGCCAGCCCGGCCAGTTCGCGTCCCTGCCGCAATAGCGCAGGGTCCGGACGCAGGAGCGCTGCCAGCAACGTCATGCCTTCGACGCGGTAATCATCGATATTGCGCACCTGGGCCAGCGCGCGCTCGAACGCTGGCGCATCTGCCTTGCGCGCGGCGTCGAACAGGGCCATTACCTGCGGTGTGGCTGCGGCGCGCGCGGGCTCGACACGCGCGCGCCGGTACTTGCGTTCGGCGGCGCTGGCAAACGCTTGCGGCAAGGGCTGGCCGGGCTTCCAGCTGGCGAGGAACTGCCTGGCCTCGCGCAGCTGGCGCGGCGTCAGTTCGCGTTCCCAGTGCGCCGCGTTTTCACTGCCCGCCAGCGTAGCCAGGGCATACGCCAGGCCAGGATCGTAACGCTCGCCGGCTTCATGGGCGATGGCGTGCGCCAGCAATTGCTGGGCCTCGCGGATGCCGGCCGAGGCGGCGCGCCGCAACCAGGGCGCGGCCTGGTCCGCTGTAGCACCGCCTTCGTCCCACATGGCTTGGCCCAGCCGATAGGCCGCTTGCGGATCGCCGCCCTCGGCCGCCTCGCGCAGCCATTCGAGCGCCGGGCGCTGGCCGGTTGCGGATCGTTCCGGCAACGCGGCGCCGGGGCGCCAGGCGGCGGCCAGTTCGTTCGCTTCGGCCACCTGCGGGGCAGCCAGCCTGGCCTGCCAGGCGTGCAATGCCTTGTCGTCCTTGCCAGGCTTGCCGCCCTGCGCCGCGGCGATGGTCTTCAACGCCAGCGCCACTACCGGGTCGCGCTTTACGCGTTCGCCGTCGGCGTACATTTGCGCCAGGCGTTCCAGTGCCCCCGCATTGCCGCGCTGTGCGACAAGACGTGTCCAGCGGTCGGATTCGGCGCGCTGCTCGGGAGTGTCGTCGAAGCGGTAGATCATGGCCTGCTGCGCTTCCAGGTGGCCCGCCTCGGCAGCGGTGCGATACCAGTGCTGCGCCTTGGCCTCGTCGCGGAAATCGCGCTCGCAGTCGTGTATGCCGCTGGAGTAAATCTCGGCCAGCAGGAACTGCGCATCCTGGTCGCCGCGTGCCGCCGGCTCTTTCGCCTCGGCGAGTGCCAGGCCGCAAGCGCCCTCCTTGAAGGCGCGCTGCGCTTTCTCCAGGTCGCCGGCGTAGCTGCTGGTGGCGACCGTCATCGCCAGCGGAAATACGGCGATCCACTTCCTCATACCGATCCTCGAACGCAAAAGTGCGAATCATAGCTGAACCAGTTGCCAAAATTGCCACCGCAAGCCAATCGTGCGCGGGCAAAAATGCACAGGGCCGGCGTAAAGGCCGGCCCTGTGCTTGCAACGTGCGGGATCGATCAGTCGTAATCGGCGTCCAGCTCCGAGCCGGCGTAGTTCTCCAGTTCCGTCCACAGCGTCTTCATGGCGAAGCGGCCCGGCAGCTTTTGCAGCACGGTGCAGCTGCGGCGATACAGGTCGATGCGGTGCAGCAGCACGGGATGGTGCTGCTCCGGCACCGCCGCCACCAGCGCGGCGAAGCCGGCCTCGTAGTCGGGCTTGGCCTTGCGCACCGCCTTGACGAAGCGCTCGAACTCCTTCTGCCCGGTGCGCGCCACGATGCGGCCGCCGCCTTCGACGGCGAAGATGATCGCCAGCGCGATCACGCCTTCCGCGTTCAGGTCGGCGTCCTTGACCGCGCCCTCTGCATTGTGGCGGCGCAGCCAGTTCGCCAGGCGCACCACGGCCTGCACTTCCTGGCGCTGCTTCAACTGGGTCTGGTACTTGGACGGGCCATCCCAGTTGGCGCCCGCTTCGGTGTAGCAGATGTCGAAGAACAGGTCGCGCAGGCGGCGCTGGGCATACATCGGGTCATTGTCGTATTCGCCGATCAGCGTGTCTTCCGGCATGGCCGCCAGGTCCTTGAGCTGGCGGAAGCCGGCCTGGAAGGCCAGTTCGGCGCCCTGCTCCACCAGGTAGTCCAGCGCCAGCTCGTCGGAATCGACGGTCAGCACCTGCTCCAGGCCGAGCGAGACGCCGCCGATAGTCAGGTTAACCGCCTTCTGGATGCCTTCGGCCGTGCGGTTGTTGGTGAACTTGTCCGCCACCATGGCCGTGATGCCGCTCAGTTCTTCCGCCAGGATGACGGCCGCGTCTTCGCGGTCGTCGCCCGGCAGCAGCTTGATGGCGCGCGTCAGGCGCGGCAGGCTTTCTTTGACGAGTGCGGGCAGCATCAGCCGAAGATCCCCGTGCCGATGGAGCGCCGCGCGCGTTCGCGGCCGGTGCCGCTGCGGGTGGTCGGCACTTGCTTGCGCAGGCGGTACAGCAGCTCTTTGGTGGAGCGCTGCAGGTGCTCCGGCTCTTCGTCCGGGTCGTCGCTGAACTCGGCGTCGGCCAGGTCGGCGCTGTGGCGGAATTCCGGGAACAGCTCGAACAGGGCGCGGTCCCAGCCGTCCTCGTTGGCTTGCGCCAGGGCGACGGCGATCGGCACGATGTCGTTGTCGGAGGAGGTCTGGCCGGTCAGGTAGGCGCCTTTCGAGATCACTTCGCCCGCCACTTCCAGCACCTCTTTCGGCGCCAGCGAGAACAGGATGGCGAACGCGGTGCAGCCCCAGTCGGTGGCCGAGGCTTCCTTCAGCAGCTCGGCGCGGCGCTCTTCGTCTTCGGTGCCGAAGATCACGCCGTGCATGTGCGCGAACAGCGATTCGGCGATGCGCTCAGGGTCGTCCTCGATCATATCGTCCGGCCAGGTGGCGGCGATATAGGCCAGGCTCTCGGCCCACTGCTTGGGCGGCACCAGCAGGGTCGCCAGCGACAGCTTGCCGCCGTCGAAGCCGGACATGTGCAGCGCGGTGACGTGCGGCGGCAGCTCCTGCAGCACTTCGACCACGGCCAGGTCGCCGTGGGTGTCGGCCGCCTCGGCGAAAGCGCGCTCGGCATGCTCCAGGGAGCCGGCCAGCACCAGTTCAGTGACCTGCTTGCGGATGGCTGGCAGATTCTTATCGGACATCGCTTAATCCTCCTGCTGGTCAAAGATGCCGGAGAAGTCGTCGCTCACGACTTCGTCGGCGTAATCGTCTTCATCGTCGCCCTCGTCGCCTTCGGCCAGGCGGTCGAGCGAAGTGTCCTCGTCGTCCCACAGGCGCGGGTGCTTGTGCAGCAGCGCCGTGATGATGGCCTGGCGCGCCAGGTCCGGGTGGTTCTCTTCCAGCGCTTCCAGCAAGCCGTCCGCGCCGGGGGTGGTGGCGGCGCCGAACACGCGCGCCGGGTCGCCGTACTCGAAGTCTTCGGCGTCGGCCAGGGCCGCTTTCGGGTCGTGGAATTCAATCACGTCCACCAGCGCAAAGGCCATCATGTTCAAGTCGTCGATGCCGCCGCCGTTGATGTATTCGGTGCGCAGGGCTTCGACCATTTTCTTGTAGTTCTTGTGGTCGGGCGGATCGCCGAGGATGCCCTCGATCTGCCCGTCCAGTTCGCGCGCCTGGTAGGCGAACTCTGGGTGTACTTTTCTCATTTGCTGCTACTTTCTTGAATCAGGCGGCGGGGATGTTCACGCCGTTGACGCTGAAGATGGAACGCCACTGTTGGTAGGCTTCCGCTTCCGGGTCGATGATGATGCGGTGGTGCACACTCTGGTTGTACTCTTCCCTTTTGACCGGGTCGGACAACACTTCGTACGCTTTGACGATGGCCTTGAAGCGGGCGTCGGCGCCCGGTTCCTGGTTGCGGTCCGGGTGGAAGCGCATGGCCAGGGAACGATAGACCTTCTTGATTTCCTCGTCAGAGGCATTGGGCGCGACACCGAGCACATTATATAAATTTTCCATAAAGCAACTCCGGGCCGGTTTTTAAACGCGTAAGGACGAATTATCCTATAAAATGCCCTGTTTACGCTGAACATCACCGCTAAAACCGGGAAACCGGGGTCTGACCCAAGGGTCAGACCCCGTCTGCTCGCCGGCCGGGGGATGGGTGGAGGCTCTTGATCTTCGACGAAAGTCAACGACGCACACCCAAACCCCAACCTTGGCGCAGACAGGGTCAGACCCTTGGGTCTGACCCTGGTTTACCGGTTTTGAACCAAGAACACACATGAGCAACGACAAAAAACCTGCTGCCCCGGCCCCAGCGCCGAACTTCCTGCGCAACATCGTTGAGGCCGACCTGGCCTCCGGCGCGCATACCCGCGACGGCCTGCCGCCCGTCATCACCCGCTTCCCGCCCGAGCCGAACGGCTACCTGCACGTCGGCCACGCCAAGTCCATCTACACCAATTTCGGCCTGGCGCGCGATTTCGGCGGCCGCTGCCACCTGCGTTTCGACGACACCAACCCTGAGAAGGAAGAACAGGAATACGTCGACTCCATCATGGACAGCGTGCGCTGGCTCGGTTTCGACTGGGACTACAAAGGCCCGGTCGGCGCCGGCAACCACCTGTACTTCGCGTCCGACTATTTCGACAAGCTGTACGAAATGGCCGAGTACCTGATCAAGGCCGGCAAGGCCTACGTCGACAGCCAGAGCGCCGCCGACATGGCCGCCAACCGCGGCAACTTCACCACCCCGGGCACCAACTCGCCGTTCCGCAACCGCAGCGTGGAAGAAAACCTGCAGCTGTTCCGCGACATGAAGGCCGGCAAGTACAAGGATGGTGAGCACGTACTGCGCGCCAAGATCAGCGAAGACGCCATGTCCTCGCCGAACATGAACATGCGCGACCCGGCAATCTACCGTATCCGCCACGCGCACCACCACCGCACCGGCGACGCATGGTGCATCTATCCGATGTACGACTACACGCACCCGATTTCGGATGCGCTGGAAAACATCACCCATTCGATCTGCACCCTGGAATTCCAGGACCACCGCCCATTCTACGACTGGCTGCTGGAAGTGCTGTCCGAGGGCGGTTTCTTCAAGAAGCCGGTACCGCACCAGTATGAATTCGCCCGCCTGAACCTGACCTACATCGTCACCTCCAAGCGCAAGCTGCGCCAGATGGTGGAGGAAGGCATCGTCGACGGCTGGGACGACCCGCGCCTGCCGACCATGGCCGGCATGCGCCGCCGCGGCTTCACCCCGGAAGGCATCCAGCTGATGTGCGAACGCACCGGCGTCACCAAGTCGGACGGCTGGATCGACTTCGGCGTGCTGGAAGGCGCCGTACGCGAAGACCTGGACCCGAAAGCGCCGCGCGCCATCGCCGTGCTGCGTCCGCTGAAGCTGATCGTGGAAAACTTCCCGGAAGGCCAGTCGGTCGAGTGCACCTCGCCGGTCCATCCGCACCACCCGGAGCTGGGCCAGCGCACCTTCCCGTTCACCCGCGAACTGTGGATCGAAGAGGAAGACTTCATGGAAGTACCTACCAAAGGTTACTTCCGCTTTACCCCGCCGGTGGGCGACCAGCCGGGCGCGCGCGTGCGCCTGAAGTACGGTTTCGTGGCCGAATGCACCGGCTATGACAAGGATGAAAACGGCAAGGTCACCGCGGTGCGCGTGAAGTATTTCGAAGACTCCAAGTCCGGCACCCCGGGCGCCGACACCTACAAAGTGAAGGGCAACATCACCTGGGTCAGCGCGGAAGCCGCGCTGGAAGCGGAGGTGCGCCTGTACGACCGCCTGTTCACCGAAGAGAAGCCGGACGCCGGCGGCAAGGACTTCAAGGAGTTCCTGAACCCGAAAGCACTGGAAATCGTCAAAGCCTACCTGGAGCCGGGCCTGAAGGATGCAGCGGCCGAGCAGCGCTTCCAGTTCGAACGCCACGGCTACTTCGTGGCCGACCGCGTGCTGTCGCAGCCAGGCAAACCGGTATTCAACCGCATCGTGACGCTGAAAGACAGCTGGGCCAAATAAACACAGCTTGTCTTGGACAAAGCCGCCTTTGGGCGGCTTTTTTTCATCTTAGTTTGATTTCAATCAAAGTGGCATTTTTGCAACTTGACCAGCGGTTACTCAAATTCTTATAGTCAACGAATGAGCCGCCAACCGCCACGCTTATTCACCCCTTCCCAGCCTTTGTGGTGGCTCGGCATAGCAATCTCCCTCGGGGTCGGAATAGGCCTTCACTCCATTGCCACCCGTTCGGTGGAAAGCGCTGCCCGCGAACGCTTCGACAACCAGGCGCATAACACCCAGTTCAACATCAACACCAGCATCAAGGCCTACACCGACGTGCTGCGCGCGGCCGCCAGCTACTTCCAGGCCGGCGGCGAGGTGACGCGCGAATCGTTCCACCGCTATGTGGGCGGCCTGGACCTGGCGCAGAATTACCCCGCCATCGACAACATCAATTTCGCCGAGTACTACACGGACGCCGTGCGCCCGGCAGCAGAGGGCCGCCAGCGGCAAATCGCCGACCAGGGCTACCCGGCTTTCGTCCGCCATCCGGCCGGCGTACGGCGCGAATATGCGGTGCTGACCCTGATCGAACCGCTGGCCGGTTTCAGCGACCGTTATGGCCTCGACATTGCGGCCCGCCCCGGCGTGGCCGAGGCACTGTTCCGCGCGCGCGACCAGGGCACCATGAGCAGCTCAGGCCAGCCGATCCCGCTGCGCAGTGCGCCCAGCCATGTCGGCATGGCGATGCGCATCCCGATCTACCGCAACGGCATGCCGACCAGCACCGTCGCCGAGCGGCGCGCGGCCTGCATTGGCTCGGTGGGGCTGGGCTTCAGTGTGCCGCGCCTGGTCGGCGCCGCACTGGCGGAAATGCCGGTGCACGCAGTGCGCGTGACGCTGCACGACAGCAGTACCGGGGCCCAGCCGCCCATCCTGCTGTTCGACAGCCAGCCGGGGGCGCCGCACGCCGGCAGCGAACATTTCACGAGCGAATTGCCGGTGCAGTTCCATGGCCGCACGTGGCACGCGCAGTTCAGCGTGCCGAAACAGGAACTGTATTCGCGCTTCGACCAGTTCCTGCCGCTGCTGGCGGGCAGCATGGGCTTTGGCGCCAGCGTCCTGATTTATGCGCTGTTCGTGACGTTGGCCTCGTCGCGCCGGCGCGCCGTGAAGATGGCGCGCGCCATGACGCGCGAACTGCGCGACAGCCAGGCGCGCCTGCAGCTGTCGCACCACCGCCTGCGCCGGCTGGCGGCCCATGCCGACCATATCAAGGAAGAAGAGCGCAAGCGTATTGCGCGCGAGATCCACGATGACCTGGGACAGAACCTGCTGGCCCTGCGCATCGAAGCCGACATCCTGGCGACGCGCACCGAGAAGAGCCATCCGCGCCTGCATGCGCGGGCACGCGCCACCCTGCACCAGATCGACAATACCATCCGCAGCGTGCGCCACATCATCAACGACTTGCGGCCCAACGTGCTGGACCTCGGCCTGTCGGCGGCGGTCGAATGGCAGATCGCGCAGTTCCGCCAGCGCTCGGGCATCAAATGCGAATTCATTGAAGACGCCATCGCCGACAATGGGGTGGACGATCACTGCGCCACCGCCTTCTTCCGCGTCCTGCAGGAGTCCTTGAGCAATATCCACCAGCACGCCTGCGCCACCCTGGTGCGGGTGGAACTGCACCAGTCGCATGGCATGCTGCGCATGACGATCAGCGATAACGGCATCGGCATCAACACGGCGAGCAGGCACAAGGCCGGGTCCTTCGGCCTGGTCGGCATTGAAGAACGTATTTCCCTGTTGGGTGGCAATTGCTCGATCAGCAGCCTGAGCCACGGCGGCACGACGGTCAGCATTGCGGTGCCGGTCGGCTTCCGCGCGGCCCCGGCCGAAGACATGCGCCTGAGCGCTTAGGCGTTTTTACCACGGCGTAGGAAAAGACCGGGCCTTCGTTGATCAAAATCAAACTCCCTTTCCCAAGCTCAGCAAAAATGCATATGTAACATTTGACAGTGCGACAAGCTATTGATTTGAAAGGATCTATGCTTGTGTTGTTTAAGGGACGTACGGTTGAATTGTTACTTGCATTCGAGGGTGCACTGTCTATACTTGAGCTAGTTGACCCACATCAACATTCGCGTTCCCAGCTCCGAACGCCCAGATGCCCAGGCGACAGCACCAGCCCTCCAGAACGGCGTCTTTTCTCTCTCACCGGTTGTTAAGTTCGCTCACTTTTATAGGGAATGTCACTCATGATTTCTGCTGAAAGCTTCAAGGCCATTGCCGACCTCGACCTGGAACCAATCAAAGTGAAACTGATGCACGTGGAGTCCGGCGAAGGCTGGTCGCTGGAAAAAGCCAATGCTGTTGAATTCGAGTACCGTCGCTTCCTGTACCTGATGAAAACCTTCCCCAACGAGCAGACCGCACCGCTCATGGACGTGGACATCTTCTGGCATTACCACATCCTCGACACGATGAAGTACTTCATCGACTGCGAGAATGTGTTCGGCTACTACCTGCACCACTTCCCATACATCGGCCTGCGCGGCGAAGATGACGAAGCGGCGCACGAGCGCGTGGGCAACCGCATGAAAGAGCTGTACGAGGAAACCTTTGGCGAGGCTTACCTGCGCGATGCGGCGCCAGCCGATGCGGCATATTCCGGCCGCGTCGCCGCTGAAGCGCAGACCGCCTACTCCGGCCGCGTCGCCGCCGAAGCCCAGACCGCGTATTCGGGCCGTGTCGCCGCCGATGCCCAGACGGCCTATTCGGGTCGCGTCGCCTCCGACGCCAAGACCGCGTATTCGGGCCGCGTCGCCGCTGACGCGAAAACCGCTTACTCGGGCCGCGTCGCCGCCGACGCCAAGACCGCCTACTCCGGCCGCGTTGCCGCCGACGCCAAGACCGCCTATTCCGGCCGTGTCGCCGCCGACGCCAAAACCGCCTACTCGGGCCGTGTCGCCGCCGACGCCAAGACCGCCTACTCGGGCCGCGTTGCCGCTGACGCCAAGACCGCCTACTCGGGCCGCGTTGCCGCTGACGCCAAGACCGCCTACTCGGGCCGCGTCGCATCTGAAGCGCAGACCGCGTACTCGGGCCGCGTGGCGGGCGAAGCGCAAACCGCCTACTCCGGCCGTGTGGCTTCCGCCGACGCCAAGGTCGCCTACTCCGGCCGCGTAGGCACCAGCGCATCGCCATCCAGCGAAGCCAGCAAGTTCTACGGCGAACGTCCACGCCTGGCAGCCGCCTAAGCAGGAAAGCCGCCGCGTAAACGACAACGGCCGCCCAAGGGCGGCCGTTTTACTTGCCCGCAGGCGAGCGATCAGTGAGCCATCAGCTCACGCAGTTCACGGATGGAGAAATCGCTGATTTCATGCATGCGGATCAGGATCGTCGCGCCGATTGGCAGGGTGTTGTGACGGATCTTGCTGATAACAGGTGGAGCAACCTCGAGCGCGCGGGACAGGGCGGCATCATTTTTCAGCTGCAGCTTTTCGATGATGGCATCCAGCACACGGTTCGGATTGTAAGTCGGCGAAGCGGTAATTTCTTTCAGAGAGCTCATGGCTATTACTTTTTCAATGTGTTGCGCTGTCGCAACAAAATAATTGGCGGAATTTTCGACAAAGAGCGCCAGAAAAAGCCGTTGTTGACGCAATTTTCGGCACACGGGCGGTATGATACACCCTTTTATTGCCGTTCGCTTAACGCGGGGCAACTTTTGTGAGATTTTGATAGATTCTAGCGCACAAGGCTGTGCTAGGAAATAAGATAGTTTAATAAAAAACTACTTCTGGTCATTTCTTGCCAAAGTAAACGCCATGAGTGGCAGGCAACACCAGGTAAACGTTATCCAAACGAGGGCTGGCGGCAGGTACATGAGGGCTGCCGGCATCGGCGCCGTATCCGCGCGCCAGTCCAGGCGGCGCCGGATTTCCTCTGGCGAAGGCGGGGGAAGGTGAGCGTGGCCGCGCTGGGCCAGGTAAACGCGTACTTGCTCCTTGGTGGGGTGGCTATACATGGCGCCCTCCTTGGCAATCATTGGCACAAGATAGCGCCAGTTGCTTCACCGGCGCTTGATGCATCTCAAGGCTGCTGCCACATCCGGGTACAGCAGCCGCACTTGCAATTCCTCCTTCAGGCGCCGGTTCGCCAGGCGGCGCGACTCGGACATGAAGGACAACAGCGTCGGCGCCACCACCTGTGCCAGTTCGGCACGTCCCAGGCGCGGGGGACGCGGCATGCCGAAATGATCGGCCACCACATCGAAATAGTCCCCCATTTTGAGCTCCGTGTCATCCACCGCGTGGTAAATCCGGTTGCAAACGCCACGCCGCAAAGCCGCCAGCACCACGCGCGCCAGGTCGTCGGCATGGATATGGTTGGTGTAGACATCGTCCTCCGCGCGCAAGGCCGGCGTGCCCTGCTCCAGGCGCTTCAAAGGCAGGCGGTCGGCGCCGTAAATACCCGGCACGCGCAGGATGGACAGGCGCCCGCGCGCGCGCCGCGCCCAGGCCCGCAGCACCTGTTCCGCATCGACCCGCCGCCGCGCGCGCGCATTGCGCGGCGCCACCGGCTGCGTCTCGTCGGCCCAGCGCCCGCCCAGGTCGCCATACACGCCCGTGGTGCTGACATAAACCACCTGCGCCCTCTCAGGTAAAATGGCGGTCACATTGCGGGTGCGCCGGTCCAGCACGCCCTCGCCCGGCGGCGGCGCCAGGTGCACGATCTGGTGCGCCAGCCCGGCCAGGCGACGCAGCGTATCGGGCTGGTCGAGGTTGGCCAGCACGGGCACGGCGCCCGCCGCACGCAATTCGGCAAAGCGCTCGCGCTGGCTGGTCACGGCAAATACGCGGTAATGCGCGCGCACCAGGGGCAGCAAACGCATGCCCACATCGCCGCAGCCGATGATCAGCAAACGCGGCTTGTTGAATTTTTTACTGATTTCCATTTTTAAGATTGTATGTCTTTCCAAATTACTGTTCAGCCAAGCGGCCACCAATTCAGCTGTGAAGAAGACGAAACCGTCCTGGCGGCGGCCATGCGGGCCGGCATCGGCCTGCCTTACGGCTGCAAAAATGGCGCCTGCAGCTCCTGCAAAGGCAAGGTGGTATCCGGTTCCGTCAGCCACAAGGCGCACCAGCGCCGCGCCCTGAGCGAGGAAGAGGAAGCTGGCGGCATGTCCCTGTTCTGCTGCGCCGTGCCGCACTCCGACCTGGTGCTGGAAGCGCGCGAAGTGGCCGGCAGCGGCGACTACCCGATCAAGAAAATGCCGACCCGCGTCAACGCGCTGGAAAAAATGGCGCCGGACGTGATGGTACTGACGCTGCAGCTGCCTGCCAACGAGACCTTCCAGTACAAAGCCGGCCAGTACCTCGAATTCCTGCTGCGCGACGGCAAACGCCGCGCCTATTCGATTGCCACCGCGCCGGACGGCGGCCCGATCACCCTGCACATCCGCCACATGCCGGGCGGCCTGTTCACCGACCAGGTGTTCAGCACCATGAAGGAGCGCGACATCCTGCGCTTCGAGGGTCCGCTCGGCACCTTCTTCGTGCGCGACGACTCCGACAAGCCGATGGTGCTGCTGGCATCCGGCACCGGCTTCGCGCCGATCAAAGCGATTGTCGAACACGAACGCGCCAGCGGCTCGCAGCGCCCGATGACCCTGTACTGGGGCGGCCGCCGCCCGCAGGACCTGTATATGGACGCCCTGTGCCGCCAGTGGGCGCAGGAGATTCCGAACTTCAGCTACGTGCCGGTGGTGTCCGACGCGCTGCCGGAAGAGAACTGGAGCGGCCGCACCGGCTTCGTGCACCAGGCGGTGATCGACGACCTGCCGGATATGTCGGGCCACCAGGTGTACGCCTGCGGCGCACCGATCGTGGTGGAGTCGGCCAAGCGTGATTTCGTCAAGCTGTGCAAGCTGCCGCAGGACGAATTCTTTGCCGACGCCTTCACGTCCGAAGCAGATCTTCAGCAACCTTAACCCCTAAGCCCGGCACACCTGGGTCAGACCCTAGGGTCTGACCCCGCCCCACCGGGTTCAAGCCCCATGCCATCCAACGGCTTCTCCGTCCTCCGCCACCGCAACTTCGCTTTCTACCTGTCCGCCCGCCTGCTCGGCACCATCGCCGTGCAGATGCAGAACGTCGCCATCGGCTGGCAAGTCTACGCGCAGACCAAGAACCTGTACTACCTGGGCCTGATCGGCCTGGCGCAGTTCGCCCCCTTCCTGCTGCTGATCCTGTACGCCGGCCACGCCGCCGACCGCTACAACCGCCGCAACATCATCGCCACCTGCCTGGGCGCCCAGCTGCTGTGCGGACTCGGGCTGCTGGCCTACACCAGCAGCGGCTTCGAAGCCGTGTGGCCGATCTTCGCCGTGCTGGTGCTGTATGGCAGCGCGCGCGCCTTCATGAGCCCCGCCACCCAGGCCGTGCTGGTGAATATGGTGCCGACCGAAGACTTCAGTCGCGCCGTCGCGCTTTCCAGCTCCACCTTCCAGGTTGCCGTCATCCTCGGCCCCACGCTGGGCGGCCTGCTCTACATCTACGGCCCGGCCGCCGTCTATACCATCACCTCGCTGATGCTGCTGGCCGCCGTGGTGCTGATGTGCCTCACGCGCCCGGCGCCGCAAGCGACGCGCAAGGAGCCGGCCACCTGGCACAGCGTGCTGGAAGGCCTGCGCTTCGTCTGGTCGCGCCCCATCATGCTGGGCGCCATTTCGCTCGACCTGTTCGCCGTGCTGTTCGGCGGCGTCACCGCCCTGCTGCCGGCGCTGGCACACGACGTGCTGCATGTCGGCCCCACCGGCCTGGGACTGCTGCGCACCGCGCCCGGTGCCGGCGCGGCCATCACCTCGATCGCGCTGGCCTTCTGGCCCATCACACGCCGCGTCGGCGCCTGGATGTTCGGCGGCGTCGCCGTGTATGGCGTGTGCACCGTGATCCTCGGCTTCACCAGCAGCTTCGGCCTCGCCCTCGCCTGCCTGCTGCTGCTGGGCGCCGGCGACATGATCAGCGTATACGTGCGCCACCTGCTGGTGCAATTCGAAACGCCGGACGAAATCCGCGGCCGCGTCAGCGCCGTCAACGCCGTCTTCATCGGCGCCTCCAATGAACTGGGCGAATTCGAATCCGGCATCACCGCCGGCTGGCTGGGCCTGACGCGCGCCGTGGTGTTCGGCGGCGCCGCCACGCTGGCCGTCACCGCCATCTGGGCCTGGCGCTTCCCCATCCTGTCGCGCATGGACCGCTTCCCGCACCACAAGGAGTAGTAAGATTGGCCGCATGAGCTACCACATCCTCCGCAGCCGCCCCCACCTGAGCGCCGCCATCGTGGTCGGCGCCATCGCAGGCGCCCTGCTGCCCGCGCACTGGACGCCGCTGGTGCGCGCCCTCACGGCCTGGGATATCGCAGTGTGGATGTACCTGGTCACCGTCGGCTGGATGATGCTGCGCGCCGACCACCGCGAAGTCAAACGCATCGCCGCCCGCCAGGACGAACGCGCCGCCACCATCCTCGCCAGCCTGGTGGTGGCCACGGTCATGAGCATGGTCGCCATCAGCAGCGAACTGGCCAGCCTGCGCACCATGCCGGCCAATGAGCGCGGCCTGCACTACGCCTTTGTGGTGGTCACCCTGGTTGGCTCCTGGTTCCTGGTCGGCACCCTGTTCTGCTTCCACTACGCCCACCTGTACTACAACGCACGCGGCCACCAGCGGCCGCTGGACTTTCCCGGCGGCGAGACCCAGCCCGATTACTGGGACTTCCTGTATTTCTCTTTTACTATCGCCGTCGCCGCCCAAACCTCCGACGTCGCCGTGCAATCGGCCGGCCTGCGCAAGCTGGTGCTGGGGCAATCGGTGCTGAGCTTCTTCTTCAATCTTCTTATCCTGGGTTTATTTGTGAATATGGCAGCCTCGCTCATGTAGGCGTATGATGGAATCGCGTGGAAACACGTTTTGGTTAACAAACGGGAGCAGCATATGCAAATCAATGTGAACACCGACAAAACCATCGAACGTACTGCAGGCCTGGACGAGCATGTCCGCGAAGTAGTCAAGACTGCACTCAACCGGTTCGGCGAGCACATCGGACGCGTCGACGTCCACCTCAGCGAAGGCAATGCACAGAAATCCTCGGATGGCGACATCCGCTGCATGATCGAAGCGCGCGTCAACGGCTACCAGCCGATCGCTGTCACCGACCACGACGCAACCCTGCACCAATCCATCAACGGTGCGGCAGACAAGCTGCAAAGGGCTATCGACAGCGCGCTGGGCCGCCTGAGCGACAGCAAGCGCCACGCGGCGCAACCCAACTTTGAAGAGGCCGAAGAGTAAGAACTAGCCCGCGGCAGCCAGGCCTTGCAGGTAGCGGATACCGGGCAAGGCACGGCTGCCATACCAGGACATCATCTCCCCATCCACCAGCTGCACCGGCTTGCCGATCTGGCGCTCCAGCGCATCCACATGTTCCTCCGTAAAACGGTAAGGCTCGGACGACAGCAGCACCTGGTCGATATCGCGCAGCAGCGCATCGCTCCACTGGAAGCTCGGGTAGCGCACCGCGCCAATGTCAGGAACCGACCAGCCGATCAGCGCCAGCATGCGCGCAATATAAGTATCGCGCGAGATGGTCATCCACGGATCTTTCCAGATGCAATACAGCACGCGCTGCGGCCTGCCTTTCGGCGCCGTCGCCAACGCCGCCAGCTCCGCCTCGAAGGCGCGGCACCAGGCATCGGCCTTTTCCTGCACGCAGAAGATGCCGCCCATCAGCCGCACCAGGTCCAGGTTATCGCGCGGCTCGATCGGATGTGTCACCACGATATTCGGCACGAACTGCGCCAGCTGGTCGACGGTCGGCTTCTCGTTCTCGTCGATGTTCACCACCAGGTGGGTCGGCGCCAGCTTGCGGATCTTCTCGATATTCACATCCTTGGTGCCGCCGACCTTGGGAATGTCGCGCACCACATCGGCCGGATGGATGCAAAACCCGGTGCGCCCCACCAGCTGCGGCGCCAGGCCCAGCTCGCACAAAAGCTCGGTAATCGAAGGCACCAGCGACACAATGCGCGCATTCGGAGCGGCCGCGTGTTGCGTGCCGAGGATATCGGTGTAGTTCATGGGCAGTATTGAACCACACATAGGCTATCATTAACACCTGTTACCTCTGCAGCAAGAAAGTACATCGTGAAAGCAATCGGCACCTTCGGCACCTCCGCCTACCAGATCCAGGCCCTGCAGCTGTTCCGCGGCGCCGACAGCCTGCGCATTGCCCCCTTGCTGAAAGACTGCCCGATCGTCCAGCTCGAGCAAGGCGAAGTGATCGCCGACGCCCAGCGCGCGCGCATGTACATCGTCCTGCGCGGCGCCCTCTCGGTAGCCGCCGACACGCGCACCGGCATGGCCGACGGCACCATCAGCAAAGTGCTGCCCGGCGAAAGCGTCGGCGAGCAAGCCGTGCTCGATGAAGAAGCCAACCAGGCCAGCATCACCGCCCTCGAACAAAGCGAACTGCTGGTGCTGGAAGCCGAACTTGCATGGCAGCTGATCGACGCAGCCAACGGCGTCGCGCGCAACCTGCTGCGCCTGCTCTCCTTCCGCATCCGCGCCGCCAACGCCATGATGCGCAAGCGCCAGAAGCTCGGCGAGTTTTACCGCCAGATGTCGATGGTCGACGGCCTGACCAACCTGTACAACCGGGCCTGGCTGAACGACTTCCTGCCGCAGCTGGTCGCCAGCGCCCAGGCCACCGGCCAGCCACTGTCGCTGATCATGCTGGATATCGACCACTTCAAGAAATTCAACGACAGCCACGGCCACCTGCAAGGCGACCAGGCCCTGCGCACCGCAGCGCAGGTGCTGACCGGCGCATTGCGCCCGACCGATTTCGCCGTCCGCTACGGCGGTGAAGAAATGATGGTGGTGCTGCCCGACACCAATGCCCAGGTAGCCGAAGCTGTTGCCGGCCGCCTGTGCCAGCGCATGCGCGACGCCGTCGTGTTCAGCGACATGCGCCAGCCGCTGCCGCACATCACCAGCTCCTTCGGCGTCGCCGCGCTGGCCGCCGGCCAGGACGACACCGCCCTCATCGCCACCGCCGACGCCGCCCTCTACCGCGCCAAAGAAGCCGGCCGCAACTGCGTGATCGCCGGCTAAATTCGGGGTC
>NZ_JAYSCO010000073.1:0-25724 GCF_041914865.1 Pseudoduganella sp.
GGACAAATCGTGCCGGAAGGCACGATTTGTCCGATTGTCAGACCTGACCCCGAATCTGGTTGGGTTGCCGTCACGTCCCCGCATGGGCAAGGACTGTTCGGGCGAAACTGTTACGCGGCTTCGGCCACGCTGGAGGGTTCGGCGGCGCCGTCGTGCTGGCCGCGGCGCAGCCAGCGTTTGGCGCGTTTGCCGAAATTGTCGAGGTAGGTGTAGGCCACCGGCACCACCACCAGGGTCAGCAGGGTGGAGGTGATCACGCCGCCGATCACGGCGCGCCCCATCGGGGCTTGCGTCTCGCCGCCTTCGCCGAGGCCGATCGCCATCGGCAGCATGCCGAAGATCATGGCCAGGGTGGTCATCAGGATCGGGCGCAGGCGCACCTGGCCGGCATCCATGATGGCTTCGTATTGCGGCATGCCTTCGCGCTGGCCCTGGTTGGTGAAGTCGACCAGCAGGATGGCGTTCTTGGTCACCAGGCCCATCAGCATGATCACGCCGATCACGGAGAACACATTGAGCGTCGAGCCGGTCACCAGCAGCGCCACCAGTACGCCGATCAGGGACATCGGCAGCGAGACCATGATGGCGATCGGCTGCAGGTAGCTGCCGAACTGCGAGGCCAGCACCAGGTAGATGAAGATGACCGCGATGCCCAGCGCCATCATGGCGCCATTCATGGTTTCCGCCATCTGCTGCGCGTTGCCGGCCACGTCGAAGCGCACGCCGTCCGGCAGCTGCATCGAATCCATGGCCTTCTTCACGTCGGCGTCGATGTCGCCGCCGGGGCGGCCTTCGTGCGCGGCGTAGATCGCCACGCGGCGCTGCAGGGCCTGGCGCTTCAGCACCTGCGGGCTGAAGGAGGGCACGAAGTCCACCACCTGGCGCAGCGGCACCATGATCGGGTTGCCGTTGGCGTCGTTCTTGCTCGAAGCGAGCGACAGGTCGGCCAGGTCGGACACGCGCTGGCGGCCGGATTTGGGCAGCTGCACATTGACCTCGTAGTTCTGGCCATCGCTGGCCAGCCAGTAGCTGACCGTGTCGCCGCCGACGAATGGGCGCATGGCGGCGCCGATCTGCTGCACCGACAGGCCCAGGTCGCTGGCCAGCTCATTGTTGATCTTGAGCGTGACGGACGGGTTGGCGCCTTCCTGGCTGTATTCCAGGTCGGCCACGCCCTTGATCTTGCGCATCTTGGCCATCAGCTCCTGGGCGGTGGCTTCCAGCTTGGCTTCGTCGGTGCCGAGGATGGCGATGAAGATGGGCTTGAAGCCGGACGACTGGGTGATGCCGGGCACCGAGGCCAGGCGCGCGCGCATGGCCTGCTCCAGTTCTTCCTGCGAGCGGCGCTTGGTCTTCTTGTTATCGACCAGGCGCAGGTTGAGGCGCGTGACGTGGCGGCCTTCCCAGGTGCCGACCGTGGTCTGCACCGAGTCGATTTCCGGGAATTCCTTCAGGATCTGCTCGACCTGCTCGGCCTTGGCGCTGTTGTATTCCAGGCTGGAGCCGACCGGCACCTTGAACTGCAGGTTGATCCAGCCCTGGTCGGTTTTCGGGAACATTTCGCCGCCGATCATCGGCACCAGCAGCAGGCTGCCGGCGAACAGGGCAACGGCAGTGGCCAGCGTGGTCTTGCGCCAGGCCAGCGCCACGCCCAGCACGCGCGCGTACAGCTTGTGCACGTACTCCACGCCGTGCTCGACTTTTTCCATGATGCGGCCCAGCCACGGCAGGTATTTGAAGCGGTCCTTGACCGGGTCGTGCCAGACTGAGGACAGCATCGGATCCAGGGTGAACGAGACGAACAGCGAAACCAGCACCGCCACCGTCACCGTCACGCCGAACTGCAGGAAGAAGCGGCCGATGATGCCGTCCATGAAGGCCACCGGCACGAACACGGCAACGATGGCGAAGGTGGTGGCCATGACCGCCACCCCGATCTCGTTGGTGCCGTCTTCCGCCGCCTTGCGGTGGTGCTTGCCGAAGCCCAGGTGGCGCACGATGTTCTCGCGCACCACGATGGCGTCGTCGATCAGGAGACCGATACACAGCGACAGCGCCATCAGCGTCAGGAAGTTGAGCGTGAAGCCGAACGCCTTCATGGCGATGAAGGAGGCCAGCACCGCGATCGGCAGCGTCAGGCCGGTGATGATGGTGGAGCGCCAGGAGTGCAGGAAGAAGAACACAATCACCATGGTCAGCACGGCGCCTTCGATGATGGTGCGCTTCACGTTGTCCAGCTGCGCCTGCACGCGGTCGGCCTGGTTGTCCAGGATGCGCAGCTTGATGTCCTGCGGCAGGGTCTTTTGCAGGTTCTCGGCCACCTTGGCGACGCCGTTGCCCACTTCCACCACGTTGGCATCCTGCACCTTGGTGATTTCCATGGAGATGCCGCGCTTGCCGTTGACGCGGGCGATCGACTGTTCCTCCGCCTCGCCGTCCACCACGTCCGCCACCTGTTCCAGGTAGACCGGGCCGTTGGCGCGGCGCGCCACGATGATCTTGTTGAATTCGTGCGCCTGTTTCAGCTTGCCTTCCACCCGCACCAGCGATTCCGACACGTCGGCCGAAATGCGCCCGGCCGGCAGGTTGGTATTGGTGGCCTGGATGGCGCGCACCAGTTCGTCCACGCCGACGCCGTGCGCGCGCATGTCGGACGGACGCGGGCTGACCAGCATCTGGCGCTTGGTGGTGCCGGACACGCGCACCTGGCCCACGCCGGGCACGCCCTGGAAGCGTTTGGCGATCAGCTGGTCGGTCATGGTGGACAGCTCGCGCAGGCTGCGCGTGTCCGAGGTCATGACGATGTTGACGATGGGCTGGTCGTTCTCGCCTTCGGCGCGGGCGATGAAGGGCTCCTTCGCTTCGCGTGGGAAGCGCGGGCGGATCAGGGCGATCTTGTCGCGCACGTCCTGCATGGCGCGGTCCATATTGGTGGACAGCTCGAATTCGAGGTAGATGCCGGACTTGCCTTCCCACGAGTTGGAGCGGATGGTCTTGACGCCGCTGACGGTGTTGACGATATCCTCGATCGGGCGCGTCAGGTCGTTCTCCACCGCCTCCGGCGAGGCGCCCGGGTACAGCACCTCAATGGCGGCGAACGGGAAGCTCACGTTCGGCATGGATTCCACGCCCAGGCCCTTGTACGAGAAGATGCCGAGCACCATCAGCGCCACCATCACCATGGTGGCAAAGACAGGCTGGCGGATCGAGATTTTAGTGATCCACATGGCAGGCTCCCATCAGCCCTTGCTGGCCGCAGGGGCGGCCGGCTTGGCCGCTTGCTGCGTGCCCGGCAGCCTGACTTTGGCGCCCGGCTTCAGGCCTTCCAGCTTGGCCACCAGCACCTGCGTGCCGGGCTGCAGCCCTTCGCTGACCTCCGCCACGCCCTCGTCCTCGCTGCGCAGGCCCAGCTTGACCGGCTGCGCCACCACGGCGCCATCGACCACGGTGTAGACCACCTGCCGGCCGCTTTCCTCGCGCAGGGCCGCCAGCGGTACCACCGGCGCCTCGCTGCCTTTCTCTGTGGTCAGGCTGCCCTTGGCGAACATGCCGCCGCGCAGGGCGCCGTCGGCATTGGCCACGCTGACATACACCAGCATGGCGCGCGAACCGGCTTCCGTGGTGGGGTTGATGCGCGCCACCTTGCCGCTGAACTCGCGCCTGGCGAAGCCGTCGACATGGAAGCGAACTTCCTGGCCGACTTTCACGCGCGGGATATCGGTGGTGGGCACCTGCGCTTCCAGCGTCAGCTCGTTCAGGCCGACGATGGTGTAGACGGGCATGTCAGGCGCGACTTTATCGCCCGCCTGCACATGACGTTTGGAGATGATTCCGCTGATCGGGGCGCGGATCACGCTGTCGTTCAGCGCGATGCGGGCCAGTTCGACCATGGCGGAAGCGGATTTGACGTTGGCGCGCGCCAGCTCCACGGCGTTGGCCGTGGTATCGAAGCTGGTCTGCGAGATAAATTTCTGCGACAGCAGGGCGCTCGCGTTGTATTCGTTTTTCTGGGCCATGGCCAGGCGCGCCTGCGCCTCGTCCAGCATGGCCTGCTGTTGCTGCAGGCGGGCGCGCAGGTCGGCCTGGTCGAGGCGGGCCAGCACCTGGCCTTCCTGCACGGCGATGCCTTCGCGCAGCGCGGCTTCCTGCACCTGGCCCGACACCTTGGATTTGATGGTGGCCTGGCTGACCGGGATCAGCGAGCCCGACAGCGGCAGGCCGAGCGACAGCTGGCGCGTGGCGACCGGCGCCACGTCGGCGCTGGCCAGTTCCATCACCGGCGCCGCTTTCGCTGCCGCGGCGGCCTTCGGCGCCTCGGCGGGCTTGGCCTGCGACTTCATGATGCTCCAACCGCCACCGGCCAGGCCCAATACGACCAGGCCGATCACGGGGAGGCGCCAGCGTTGCCGGGACTTCAGGTGCACAGGTTGTGGGCTCATTATTGCCTCTTAATCAATGTTGTCCGCTGGCGCGGGTTGCGATGGTGACACTCTAGGTTTTAACAAGTCCAGTCGCCACGCAAATGCGATAAAGCGCAAAAAGGGCGACCTGAAATGCAAAAAGCGGGGAAGGAGCGCACCTTTGATGCAGCGCAAGCGGCGCGCCGCGCAAGCTGGCAAAAATGGGACTATGAGCAGCAATACGCACAGCAATAACCATACGCCGGCCCATGACGCGCTCGACCTGATCGCACGCATGGTGACGGCGCTTGAGCTGACGCCGCTGGTCTCGGTATGCAGCTTCGACCGCAACGGCGTGGTGCGCTTCTGCAACCCAGCGTTCGCGAACATGCTCGGCATTGAGCTCGATAGCGCTATCGGCCAGAACATCGCGGCGCTGCGCTCGTTCGGCGCGCGGCAAAGTGAATATGATGCGCTGGTGGAAGGAATCTGGCTCAACGGGCATTCCAGTCCGGCTTCGGACTGGCAAGTCAAGACCGGCGATGGGCGCGAACTGTGGCTGTACTCGATTTGCATCCCCGTCCGGCACGACGGCGAAATGGCGCAGATCTTCTGCATGGAGATCGACATTACCCAGCGCCGCACCGAGTTCGACGCCCTGAAGGCGGCCGGCGAGAATTTTCACCACATGTTCGAACGTTCCAGCGACGCAATCTTCTTGCTGCGCGATGGGGTGGTGGAACGGGCCAATCCGGCCGCCGTCAGCATGTTCCAATGCGAAGGGCCGCGGCGGCTGGTCGGGCGCCGCCTGCAGGATTTCTCCCCGATGACGCAGCCGTCGGGACTGCTGTCGGCGGATGCAGCGTCGAGCCTGGCCGAGGAGGCTTTGCGGGTGGGCAACGCACGCGCCGAGTGGCACTACGTCGACTGCCAGGGCAGCGCGTTCTGGGCCGAGGTGCTGATGACCACGGTCGCGCTCGACGGCAGCAGCCTGTTCTATGTGGTGGTGCGCGATATCTCCGCGCGCAAGCAAGCCGAGCGCACGCTGCACCTGGCGGCGCAGGTGTTCGAGAACAGCCGCGACGCCATTGTGCTGACTGACCGTGCCCGGCGCATCATCGCCCTTAACCGCGCCTTCACCGACATCACGGGCTTTGCCGCCCAGGACATGCTGGGCAAGCCGGTCAGCCTGTACCGCTCGGGCGTGCATGAGGCATCGTTCTACCGCGAAGTCTGGGCCCAGGTCGACGCCAGCGACCACTGGGAAGGCGAGTCCTGGGGCCGCAAGAAGGATGGCGCGCTGTTCCCCTGCTGGACCAGCATCAGCGCCATCCGCGACAGCGCCGGCCGGGTCAGCAACTATATGGGCATCGTCACCGATATTACCGAGCGCAAGAAAAGCGAAGAGCAGACGCGCCACCTGGCCGAGCACGATTTCCTGACCGACCTACCGAACCGGGTGCTGCTGCTGGACCGGCTGCAGCTGGCGTTGGCGGCGGCGCGGCGCAACCATAGCCAGCTGGCGGTGCTGTTCCTCGACCTCGACCGCTTCAAGACCGTCAACGATAAGCTTGGCCACGCGGTGGGCGACCGCTTGCTGAAACAGGTGGCGGGCCGCCTGGCGCATTGCGTGCGCGAAGCCGACACCGTGAGCCGGCAGGGCGGCGATGAATTCATCCTCCTGCTGGCCGACGTGGCCGGTGCGGCCGGCGCGGCGCACGCCGCCGAAACGGTGCTGCGTGCGCTGGCGGAGGAATTCGTGCTGGGCGAGCATGTTGCCCATATCTCGGGATCGATCGGCATCGCCATGTTCCCGGCCGATGGCGAAGAATTCGACAAGCTGCTCAAGCATGCCGACATTGCCATGTACCACGCCAAACAGGAGGGCCGCAACGGCTACCGCTTCTTCAGCAGCGAGATGAATGCGCGCATCGTCGAGCGTTCCAGCCTGGAACAGGGCTTGCGGCGCGCGGTGGCCGAGCAGCAGTTCGAACTGGCCTTCGAGCCGGAGGTCGAGATTGCCAGCGGTGCTGTAGTGGGCATGGAAGCCTTGCTGCGCTGGCGCCATCCCGAGCTGGGCCTGCTGTTGCCGGAGCGCTTTATTGATGTGGCAAGCGAGGCCGGCCTGATGGTCGCTATCGGCAACTGGGTGCTGCAGGAAGCCTGCCGCCGCGCGCGCGGCTGGCAGGAGCAGGGGCGTGAAATGGTCGTGTCGGTCAACCTGGCGCCGTCGCAGTTCATGCAGAAAGACTTGCCCAGGTGCGTTGGCGACGCCCTGCGCGCGGCTGGCGTGCCGGCGCGCCTGCTGGAGCTGCAGCTGACCGAGGCCATGCTCATGCAGGCCGGCGCGCAGACCGGGCCGCTGCTGGCGCAGCTGCGCGGCCTCGGCGTGCGGCTGTCGATCGACGACTTCGGCACCGGCTACTCGCGCCTGCGGCAGTTGAAGGATTCGCCGATCGACAAGCTGAAGATCGCGCAATCGTTCTTCGAACAAGGCGGCGCCGACACCACCGCCATCCGCACCATCATCGCCATGGCGCGCAGCCTGGACATGACCGTGATCGCCGAAGGCGTGGAAACCGAAGCCCAGCTGCAGCTGTTGCGCGAGCTGGGCTGCGACCAGTTCCAGGGCCACCTGGCCGCCGGCGTGGAAGGGGCACGGCCATGAACCCATACCGGGAAACGGGAGGTGGTCGCGAATTGTGACCACCTCGCCCGACGAAAGTCCGCACGCCGGCGGAGGCGCCGGCCAGGCGGCCGATCGGGTTGGTGGCGACGGGCGACCAGCCGGCTAGCGCAGCCGCAGCCGCACCAGCACCTGGCCGTGGTCGGAAACCTCGGGCCGCTCCTGCCGCAGGTGGTCGTTGAAGTAGCTGACGTCCAGCACCTCGCCGATGGCGCGCGGCGAGGCCGGGTTGAACTCCTCCGACACCAGCACGTGGTCGATGGTGGAGTAGTGGCCCTCGTGGATGCTGGTATAGGCCACATGGCGCAAGTGGTCCTGCCGCAGCTGGATCTGGTTGGCGTCGTACATGCGGCCGCGCCGCTCGTCGCCCGGCAGCATGCCGCCGCCGTTGCCCAGCACAATGGTGGTGGTGACCGCATCGGCCGTATCGTTGAAATCCCCCAGCACGATGCAGGGCCGGCGCGACTCGCGCATCATCTTGCTAAGCAGCACCCGCAGCGCCACCGCCTCGGTGCCGCGCCAGACCAGCGAGCGCAGGCTGGCCATGGCCAGGTGCAGCGGGTCTTCCGCCGTGTCGCCGCTGCGGTAATCGGGACGGCGCGACTTCAGGTGCACCACGATCACGTCCACCACCACCTCGTTCGGCAGCATGACCTGGGCGTGCAGCGGCGCGCGCGCAAAGCGGTCCGACTCGCCGGCGCCGGTATCGGCCGGCACGCCTTCCGGGAAGTTGGCATAGACCTCGGGCGCACCAAGCAGGGGCAGGCGCGACACCAGCGCCACATTCGGCGTCAGGCGCGTGGCTTTCGGGTCGGGGTCGAAGCCGGCATGCACCGCGTCGCGGTACTTGCGGGTGCGCGACAGGACATCGCGCAAGGCGGCCTGGGAGAAGATTTCCTGGAAGCCGATCACGTCCGCGTCCAGCTGGTCCAGCTGCTGCGCCGTCCATTCCGCCTTGGCCTCGTATTCCTGCTCCGTCAGCGGCAGCAGGTTGTCGTACAGTTTCGCCCCGGGCGGGGCGAGGTTGCAAACGTTGAAGGTGGCAAAGCGGATTTCTTGCTGCATAATGAGAAACTCCTCTCTGGCACTAGCGTATCACGGCATGGCAAAAAAAGAGCACATTTCCGAAACTCCCGCGACAGCTTTGCTGCGCAAGCACAAAGTCGCATTTTCCGAACATCCTTATGAGTACGAAGAGCACGGCGGCACCAACGTCTCCTCGCGCGAACTCGGCGTCGACGAACACCATGTCGTCAAAACCCTCGTCATGCAGGACGAAGCGGCCAAGCCGCTGATCGTGTTGATGCACGGCGACTGCAAGGTCTCCACCAAGAACCTGGCGCGCAATATCGGCTGCAAATCGGTCGAACCCTGCAAGCCCGAGGTGGCGCAGCGCCACTCAGGCTATATGATCGGCGGCACTTCGCCTTTCGGCACCAAAAAAGCCATGCCGGTCTACGTGGAGGAAAGCATCCTCGCCCTGGAAACGATTTATATCAATGGCGGCCGGCGCGGTTTCCTGATCGGCATCAAGCCCGGCGTACTGAGCGAAGTGCTGGGCGCCAAGCCGGTGCAATGCGCCTTGGCTGATTGATAATATTGCATCGTCCCGCGTGTGCGGGATGGTGTATAGTCGCTGCCGCATATAAAAACAACGATTCCCCGGGGGATTATGACTACTTTGCTTCTGATTATTGCCGCTTACCTGATCGGCTCGATTTCCTTCGCCGTAGTGGTGAGCAAGTTCTACGGCCTGGCCGACCCGCGCACCTATGGCTCCGGCAACCCCGGCGCCACCAACGTGCTGCGCAGTGGTAACAAAGGCGCCGCCATCTGGACCCTGGTCGGCGACGCCTTCAAAGGCTGGCTGGCCGTGTTCCTGGTGGACCACTTCCAGCAGCAGCTGGGCCTGGGCGACCAGGCGGACCAGGTGATCGCCCTGGTGGCCGTGGCGGTATTCGTCGGCCACCTGTGGCCGGTGTTCTTCAAGTTCGTCGGCGGCAAGGGTGTGGCCACCGCGCTGGGCGTGCTGCTGGCGCTGAACTTCTGGCTCGGCCTGGCGACCCTGGTGACCTGGCTGGTGGTGGCGTACGCCTTCCGCTATTCCTCGCTGGCGGCCCTGATCGCCTCCGTGTTTGCCCCGTTCTATTACGGCCTGCTGTTCGGCGCCGAGCCGCAACTGGCCGCCGTGCTGGCCATGAGCGGCCTGCTGATTTGGCGCCATGCCAAAAATATTGCTAACCTGATAGCTGGCAAGGAAAGCCGCATCGGCAGCAAAGCCAAGAAAAAGGCCTAGACATCATGACGACTACCCCGATCCGCATCGACTTCGTTTCCGACGTGTCCTGTCCCTGGTGTGCGATCGGGCTGAACAGCCTGGAAGTCGCGCTGTCCCGCCTGGGCGACAGCGTGCAGGCGCAAATCCATTTCCAGCCCTTCGAACTGAACCCGCACATGGTGCCGGAAGGGCAGGACATCACCGAGCACCTGCGCCAGAAATACGGCGCCAGCCCCGCCCAGCAGGAACAGACCCGCGAAATGATCCGCCAGCGCGGTGCCGATGTCGGTTTTGACTTCGCGATGGGCATGCGCAGCCGGATTTACAACACTTTCGACGCGCACCGCCTGCTGCATTGGGCCGGTGAGCACGGCAAACAACGGGCGCTGAAGAAGGCCCTGTTCGAGGCCTATTTCACGCGTGGCCAGGATCCGAGCTCGCGCACCCTGCTGGTGCAGCTGGCCGGCAAGGTAGGCCTGGATGAGGCGGAAGCCGTGCAAGTGCTGTCATCTGGCCGCTACGCGCAGGAAGTTCGTGATATGGAGCACTTCTACCAGCGCAACGGCATCCAGTCGGTGCCGGCCGTGATCATCAACGAAACCCACCTGATTTCTGGCGGGCAACCACCGGAAGCGTTCGAGCGCGCCCTGCGGCAAATAGTAGCTTTAAAATAATACTATTATCTCCAAAACAACCTTGTTACACTTTAGGAAGTAACAGGGAGAGATAGCATGTCCGCCGCAGAACAAACTATAACGACGCTGTACCCCCGGCCATCGGACGACCAAAGCCGCCTGGCCGCCTTGCACCGCTACGACGCCCTGGAGGCGACTTCGGGCGACGATTTCACTTTCCTCACCGAGCTGGCCGCCAAGGTGTGCGACGTGCCCTACGCCTTCATCTCGCTGGTGGATGCCGAGCGCGTGTTCGTCAAATCCTTCAGCGGGCTGCCGGTCGACTCCATGCCGCGCGGCCAGTGCTACTGCTCGCTGGCCGTGCTGGGCGACGATGCCACCGAAATCTGCGACCTGAGCAAGGACGCCCGCACCGCCACCATGCCGCTCACGGTGGAAGCGCCGTATATGCGCATGTACAGCAGCGTGCCGCTGGTGTCGAGCGACGGCTATGCCATCGGCACCCTGTGCGTGATGAACACCAAGGCCGGCTGCCTGTCCACCGGCCAGCGCGACATGCTGCGCAAGCTGGCGCGCCAGGTCATGGCCCTGCTCGAGCTGCGCGCCAACGAGAAAGCGCTGAAAGCCTCGATGGACGAGCTGGAAATGCTGGCCACCACCGACGAGCTGACCGGCCTGCACAACCGCCGCTCGCTGATGAACCGCCTGCGCTTTGAAGTGGCGCGCACGCGCCGCTTCCGCACGCCGCTGTCGGCGGTGATGGTCGATGTCGACCACTTCAAGCGCATCAACGACGAGTACGGCCACCAGGTGGGCGACGAAGTGCTGGCCGCGATCGGCAAGCTGGTGCGCGACAATGTGCGCGTGATCGACGTCGCCGGACGCTACGGCGGCGAAGAATTGTGTATCCTGTTGCCGAACACGCCGCCCGAGGGCGCGCGCAAGTTCGCAGAATCGTTGCGGTCGCGGATCGAAGCCCAGGTGCACAGCGCCGGGGCGCGCACGGTACCGGTAACGGCCAGCCTCGGCATCGGCTCCTTCAACCACATGGACATTGACGACGCTGAGATGCTGCTGAAGCAGGCCGATGCCGCGCTATACCGCGCCAAAGCCAACGGCCGCAACCGGGTAGAAGGATGAACAGGACAGGGGAGCAATGCATGCCGAAGGCAATCTGGAATGGCGCCGTCATCGCTGAAGCAGACAGCAGCGAAGTCGAAATCGTCGAGCACAACATTTATTTCCCGCCAGCGCGGGTCAAGCAGGAATACCTGCAGCCGAGCACGCACAGCACGCTATGCCCGTGGAAAGGCGTGGCCAGCTACTACAACGTGGTGGTGGACGGCAAAGTCAACGCCAACGCCGCCTGGTACTACCCCGCCCCCAAAGAAGCCGCCCACAACATCAAAGACCGCATCGCCTTCTGGCACGGCGTTGAAGTTCAACACTGAGAGTTCCGGGTCAGGTGTTGCCCAAAAAATGGGGACGTACCCCATTTTCGCGAAGCGAAAATAGGGTACGTCCCCATTTTTTTGGCAACACCTGACCCAAATTGCTTCTATGGATAACATTACTCATTCTGTTGTCGGGCTGGGCGTGGGGGAGCTGGTGCAGCGCTCGCTGCCGCCGGAGGCTGACCCGGCGCGCCAGGCGACGCGCCATCGTTTGCTGCTGACCGCTTGTGCGGTGGCCAGCAATTTCCCGGACCTGGACCTGGTCTTCACCAGGCTGGCGCCGGCGCCGCTGGGCTACCTGCTGCATCATCGGGGGCATACGCATACCTTGCTGTACCTGCTGCCGCAGGCGCTGCTGCTGTTGGCGCTGCTGTGGGCGCTGTGGCCGAATGCGCGCGCATTGCTGCGCGAGAGCCGCGCGGCGCGGCGCGGCCTGGGCATCGCGCTGGCGGCGGGCTTCCTGCTGCACCTGGGGATGGACTTCATGAACAATTACGGCGTCCATCCGTTCTATCCCTTCAGCGGTACCTGGTATTTCGGCGACCTGGTTTACATCATCGAGCCGGTGTTCTGGGTGGCGTTCGGGGTGCCGCTGGCGATGGCGGCGCCGTCGCGGCGCGGGCGCATCGTGCTGCTGGCGGTGCTGCCGGTGGTGCTGTTGTACGTGACCATGCACGGCTACCTGTCCTGGGCTTCGTTCGCGGCGCTCTGTGTGCTGGGCGCGGCGGTGGCGGCCTTGCGCTTCATGCATATGCATAGCCGGCGCGCGCTGCTGCTGGCGCTGGGTGTGGTGCTGGCCTTCGTCGGGGTGCAGGCGTCGGCGTCGTACAAGGCGCGCCAGGCGGTGACGGCGGCGCTGGTGCTGAAAGATCCCCAGGCGCGCGTGCTGGATGTGGCGTTGACGGCTTTCCCGTCGCAGCCTTTGTGCTGGAGCTTTACGTCGATCGAGTCGGATGGCGCGCAGTACCTGCTGCGGCGCGGGCACCTGAGCCTGGCCCCTGGGCTGCTGCCGCCGCGCGCCTGTCCGGCGGCGCTGTCGGCCGGCATGGCGCAGGAGGTGGCGGGCACGGTGCCGGGCGTGCTGGTGTCGGGCTCCTGGCAGGGCAGTGTGGCGGCTTTGCGCGAGCGGGCCGCCGGCGATTGCCAGCTGCAGGCGTGGCTGCGCTTTGCGCGCATGCCGGCGGTGGATGCGGACCAGGCCAGCGATATGCGCTTCGCCACGACTCCGCGCGGCAACTTCACGACCCTGATGCTGGCGCCCAAGCCGCAATGCCCGTTCGATGTGCCGCAATGGGGCATGCCGCGCGCCGATTTGCTGGGACGCGCGGCAGCCTCGCCTTAAGGCTTAAGCCTTAAGCGGCCAGCCTGGCCGGCGCGAAGTCGGTCGACAGGGCCAGCTCCTTCCACTGCGCCAGTTCGCGTTCCACTTGCTGGTGCTTCTCGTAGGCGCGGGCGACGGCGTCGCTGCCCAGCTGCAGGCGCAGCGGCGGCTGCGCGGCGTCGGCCAGTGCCAGCATCGCGCGCGCCAGCTTGGCCGGGTCGCCGGGCTGGGCGTGGTTGACCCCTGCGGCGAAGGTACGCATGGCGCCGACCGTGTCCTTGTAATCGTCGATGCGGGCCTGGGTCTCCACCAGCGACGTGGCGTCGAGGAAGTCGGTGCGGAAGAAGCCAGGTTCCACCACGGTGACGTGCACGCCGAGCGGGGCCAGTTCCTGCGCCATGGCTTCGCTCAGCCCTTCCACCGCGAACTTGGTGGAGCCGTAGACGCCCCAGCCGTGGTAAGCCTGGTAGCCGCCCAGCGAGGAGATGTTGATCACGTGGCCGCTGCGCTGGCGGCGCATGTGCGGCAGCACGGCGCGGCTCACGTTCAGCAGGCCGAAGACATTGGTCTCGTAGTTGCGGCGCACTTCCTCGGCCGAGGTTTCCTCCACCGCGCCGAGGATGCCGTAGCCGGCGTTATTCACCAGCACATCGATGCGGCCGAAGCGCTCGATGGCTGCCTGGGCGGCGACCACGGCGGCCGCTTCCCGGGTCACGTCCAGCTGGACGGCCAGCAGCTTGGGATGCACGCCCAGCGCATCGACGACCGTCTGCGGGTTGCGGGCGGCGGCTACCACGGCATCGCCGCGCGCCAGCGCGTCGCGTGCAATCAGCAGGCCGAAGCCGCGGGAGGCGCCAGTAATGAACCAGACTTTGTTTGCCATGATCTTGCTCCTTCAGGTTGGGTGGTTGGTGAAGGCAATATTAGGCCCCGCAATGCTGCTACACTAGCCATGGGAAAGGTGATTGATTTTCAACTGGTGGTTGTAAATATGGATAAGGCGCGCGTCATCACACTGTTTATCGGCGTGGTCCATGCCGGCAGCTTCAGCCAGGCGGCGGTGGAGGCCGGCCTGTCGGCACAGGCGGTCAGCAAGGCGATCCGCCAGCTGGAGGATTACCTGGGCGTGCGCCTGTTCCACCGCACCACGCGCAGCCTGAGCCTGACCGACGAGGGGCAACGCCTGTTCGAACTGGCCAACCCCGGCCTGCGCCTGCTGGACGAGGCGCTCGACCATGTGCGGAACAGCCGCGAGGCGGTGGACGGCATGATCCGCATCGCGGCGCCGACCTCGATCGGCACGGTGATGCTGGCGCCCTTGCTGCGCGAGTTCCAGGAGCTGTATCCCAGCGCCCATTTCGACCTGCTGCTGGACGACCATTTCACCGACTTGATCGAAGCGAAGATCGATGTCGGCTTCCGCGCCGGCAATCCGCCCGAGCGCAACCTGGTGGCGCGCCAGCTGGGGCGCATTCCGCTCTACATCTGCGCCGCGCCCAGCTACATCGCGCGGCATGGCGCGCCGCGCACGGTGGAGGAGCTGCAGCAGCACCGCTGCACCGGCTTCCGCCAGCCGAACACGGGCCGCGTGGTGCCGTGGGAGCTGAAAGGGCAGGGCGGCACCATCTACCGCGACGTGCCCTGCGTGGCCACCTTCAACACCACGGAAGGCGAGGTGGAGGCGGTGCGCGCCGGCCTGGGCATCGGCCAGCTGGCGCTGTACATGGTGGAGCGCGACCTGGCCGAGGGCCGGCTGGTGCACCTGCTGCCGACCCACGTTACCGCCAACGCCGCCGTGTACATGTACTATCCACAGCGCAGCCGCATGCCGATGCGCGTGCGGCACTTTATCGACTTCATGGTGAAACGCCAATGGACCGCCTTTACCTGATGACTGTTTACGTGGCCGTGGCCGAGGAGCAGGGCTTCGCGGCCGGGGCGCGCCGGCTGGGCATGTCGCCGCCCGCTGTCACGCGCGCCATCGCCGCGCTGGAAGAGCGGCTGGGCGTGAAGCTGCTGGACCGCACCACGCGCCACGTGCGCGTGACCGAGGCCGGCCAGCGCTACCTGGACGACGCGCGCCGCATCATCGCCGAAGTCGACGAGGCGGACGACGCGGTGGCCGGCATCAACGCCGCGCCGCGCGGCCATCTGACCGTGACGGCGCCGGTGCTGTTCGGCCGCCTGTACGTGGTGCCCGGCATCGTGGACTACCTGCAGCGCTACCCGGCGATGGATATCTCCACCGTGTTCGTGGACCGCGTGACCAACCTGCTGGAGGAAGGCATCGACGTCGGCGTGCGCATCGGCGAGCTGCCCGATTCGAGCATGCGCGCGGTCCCGGTGGGGCAGGTGCGGCGCATGATCGTGGCCGCGCCGTCCTACGTGGCCAAGCACGGCGCGCCGCGCGTGCCGCAGGAGCTGGAACAGCACACCATCGTCGCCTCGTCCGGTTCCAGCGTGCCGCCGGACTGGCGCTTCCAGCATGGCGGCAGCACGCAGTCCCTGCGCGTCAAGCCGCGCCTGGGCGTGAACAACAACGATTCGGCGATCGAGGCGGTGCGCGCCGGCTTCGGCATCGCGCGCCTGCTGTCCTACCAGGCTGCCAGCCTGCTGGAATCGGGCGAGCTGGTGGAGGTGCTGCAGGACTATGCCACACCCTTTGTACCCATCCACATCATCCACCGCGAGAGCCGCCATGGCTCGACCCGCATCCGCAGCTTCGTCGACCTGATGGCCGAGCGCCTGCGCACCGATCCGAGGCTTCATCCGGTGCGCTGACGGCGCCAATTTGGTGCAGCGCACAAGCGCGGTGCCGCTTTTCCATTGGTTTTGCCCATGCCAGCGGGGTGGCACGGCGCTTGCAATATCCCTCTTATTTACTGACGGGGATAGCCATGGATCACACGTTCAGCATGACACGCCGGCGCCTTCTCGCCGCCGGCGCAGCCACGGCATTGTCCACGCACGCCTGGGCGGCGGGTTCCGACAAACCGGAGAAGGAAGAGGTCAAAGTCGGCTTCATCCCGCTCACCGATTGCGCATCCGTGGTGATGGCGTCGGTGCTCGGCTTCGACAAGAAATACGGCATCAGGATCGTCCTGAGCAAGGAAGCATCATGGCCTTCCGTGCGCGACAAGCTGGTGAACGGCGAGCTCGATGCAGCCCATGTGCTGTATGGCCTGGTGTACGGCGTGCACCTGGGCGCGGGCGGGCCGAAGAAGGATATGGCGGTGTTGATGAACCTGAACCATAACGGCCAGGCCATCACGCTGTCGAAGAAGGTCGCGGACAAGGGCGCGGTCGACGGCGCATCGCTGGCGAAGCTGATGCGCGGCGAGCCGCGCGAGTACACCTTCGCCCAGACTTTCCCGACCGGCACCCACGCCATGTGGCTGTATTACTGGCTGGCGGCGCACGGCATCAACCCCATGCAGGACGCGAAGATGATCACCGTGCCGCCGCCGCAGATGGTGGCGAATATGCGCATCGGGAATATGGACGGCTTTTGCGTGGGCGAGCCGTGGAACCACCGCGCCATTGTGGACGGCATCGGCATCACCGCCACCACCACGCAGGACATCTGGCGCGACCATCCGGAGAAAGTGCTGGGCACCAGCGCGGAATGGGTGAAGAAATACCCCAACACGGCGCGCGCGCTGGTGGCGGCGGTGCTGGAGGCGGGGCGCTGGATCGACGCCTCGCTGTCGAACAAGGTGAAGATGGCGGAGACCATCGCCGACAAGTCGTACGTGAACACCTCGGTCGACGTGATCAACCAGCGCATCCTGGGCCGCTACCAGAATGGCCTGGGCAAGACCTGGGACGATCCGCATTGCATGAAGTTCTTCAACGACGGCGCGGTGAATTTCCCCTACCTGAGCGACGGCATGTGGTTCCTGACGCAGCAGAAGCGCTGGGGCTTGCTGAAGGCGGAGCCGGACTACCTGGCGGTCGCCACGCAGGTGAACCAGGTGGCGCTCTTCAAGGATGCGGCGGCGATGGCCAAGGTAAGCGTGCCGAAGTCGCCGCTGCGCAGCGTGAAGATGGTCGATGGCACGGTGTGGGATGGCAAGGATCCCAAGGCCTACGCAGCGTCTTTCAAGATCAGGGCGTAAGGAGAACGTATGAGCATAGTCTATGAAGCAGCCGGCGCGCACGATGCGGCGCGGGCCAGGACGGTGGACGCGCTGGCGGAAGTAGGCGTGGGGCGCGCCGCTGCAGGAGCGCCGGCAGCACGGGCCGCGGACAGCGGCGCGCCTTCGCGCCGCGCGCGGCTGGCGGCCAAGGGCGTCAACCTGACGCCAACCAGCGAACGCCTGCGCCCGATTGTGATGAAAGTATTGCCGCCGGTACTGGGCCTGGCCCTGCTGCTGCTGGCTTGGCAGATCCTGGCGCTGCGCAACCCCGGCTTCCCGACGCCGCTGGAGACCTGGCACGAGGCGGCGAAACTGTTCGCCGACCCCTTCTACCGCAAAGGCCCGAACGACCAGGGCATAGGCTGGAACGTGCTGGCATCGCTGCGCCGCGTGGCGCTGGGCTTCGGCATGGCGGCACTGGTGGGCATCCCGCTCGGCTTCCTGATCGGCCGCTTCAGCTTTGTGTACGGCATGTTCAGCCCCCTGGTCAGCCTGTTCAAGCCAGTCTCGCCGCTGGCCTGGCTGCCGATCGGGCTGCTGGTGTTCAAAGCCGCCGACCCGGCCGCCATCTGGGCCATCTTCATCTGCTCCATCTGGCCGATGATCGTCAACACCGCCGTCGGCGTGCAGCGCGTGCCGCAGGACTACCTGAACGTGGCGCGCGTGCTGGACCTCTCGGAATGGAAGATCGTGACCAGGATCCTGCTGCCCGCCGTGCTGCCATACATGTTGACCGGCGTACGGCTCGCCATCGGCACCGCATGGCTGGTGATCGTCGCAGCGGAAATGCTGACCGGCGGCGTCGGCATCGGCTTCTGGGTCTGGGACGAATGGAACAACCTGAACGTGCCGCACATCCTGATCGCAATCGGCGTGATCGGTGTGGTCGGCCTGCTGCTGGAGCTGGCGCTGGTGGCGCTGGCCAAAGCCTTCAGCTACGAGGAGAAATGAGATGACGGCAAAGTTCATCGACATCAGCCGGGTGGACATGCGCTTCGGCCAGTTCCACGCCCTGCGCGACATCAACCTGACGGTGGAGCAGGGCGAATTCATTACCCTGATCGGCCACTCCGGCTGCGGCAAGTCGACCTTGCTCAACCTGCTGGCCGGCCTGGCGCGCCCCAGCGACGGCGTGCTCATATGCGGCGGACGCGAGATCGCCGGACCCGCGCCGGAACGCGCCGTGGTGTTCCAGAACCACTCGCTGCTGCCCTGGCTTACCTGCTTCGAAAATGTCTACCTGGCCGTGGAGCGCGTGTTTGGCGGCAAGGAGCGGCGCGGCCAGCTGGAAGAGCGCACCTGGCAGGCACTGGAGCTGGTGGGCCTGGCGGCGGCAGGCGGCAAGCGCCCCAACGAGATCTCGGGCGGCATGAAGCAGCGCGTCGGCATCGCGCGCGCCTTGTCGATGGAACCCAAGGTGCTGCTGATGGACGAACCGTTCGGCGCGCTCGACGCGCTGACGCGCGCCCACCTGCAGGATGAACTGATGCGCATCGTCGCCGCCACCGGCGCCACCGTGGTGATGGTCACGCATGACGTGGACGAAGCCGTGCTGCTGTCCGACCGCATTGTGATGATGACCAACGGCCCCGCCGCCACCATCGGCGACATCCGCCCGGTGCGCCTGGCGCGGCCGCGCGACCGGCTGGCGCTGGCGCAGGACCCGCTCTACCTCGAATACCGGACCGACGTGCTGGAATTCCTGTACCAGCGCCAGGGCCGCCCGGTACAGCGTGTTGCTGCGTAGCAACGCACAAAAGTGTGGCAGATGCGCGGCTCAACTGCTACATTGTGGTCTATACAAATGGAGACATGAATGAACACCGAAGTACAGCAGCACCAAGTTAGCAAAGAAGCAAAGCACGAAACCCGCAAAAATCGTCACGAACTTGCGCGCCAGCAAATCGGCCTGCACGGTGCAGGCATGCGCACCGGCATCGCCGCCGGCCTGCTGGCCCTGGTAGGCCTGAGCGCCTGGCTGCTTGCTTAACTTTTCGCTGAACTCTTAGATCACCCGCAGTTCGTCCAGCGGCCAACGCGGACGGACGTTAAAGGAATACTCCCGCTGCGCCGCCTGGGGATTGATCTTCAGGCGCATGGCGCCGGCGAAGGCGATCATCGCCCCGTTATCGGTGCAAAACTCCAGCTCCGGGTAGAACACCTTGAAGTGCTTCTTCTTCGCCGCCGCGTTGAGCGAGGCGCGCAGCTGCGCGTTCGCGCCCACGCCGCCGGCGATCACCAGGCGTTTCAGGCCGGTCTGCTTGAGCGCGGCCAGGCACTTGGCCGTCAGCACATCCACGATGGAATCGACGAAGCCGCGCGCGATATTGGCCTTGTCCTGCTCGCAGACATTGGCCGCGCCGCCGTTATTGTTCACCACCGTCAGCACCGCTGTTTTCAGGCCGGAGAAGGAGAACATCAGGTCCTTCGAATGCAGCATGGGGCGCGGCAGCTTGTACGCTTCCGGATCGCCGAATTCCGCCAGGCGCGAAATGGCCGGACCGCCCGGGTAGCCCAGGCCAAGCAGCTTGGCCGACTTGTCGAACGCCTCGCCGGCCGCATCGTCCAGTGTTTCGCCCAGCAGCTCGTACTGGCCCACGCCGTCCACCCGCATCAGCTGCGTGTGGCCGCCTGAAACCAGCAGCGCCACGAAAGGGAACTCCGGCGGCTCGCTGGCCAGCAGCGGCGACAGCAGGTGGCCCTCCAGGTGGTGCACGCCCAGCACCGGCTTATCCAGCGCCATGCCCAGGCTACAGGCAATGGCCGAACCGACCAGCAGCGCACCGGCCAGTCCGGGACCCTGGGTATAGGCGATGGCGTCGATATCCTGTGCCGCCATGCCGGCCTTGGACAGGGTTTGCTCCAGCAGCGGAATGGCGCGGCGGATATGGTCGCGCGACGCCAGTTCCGGCACCACGCCGCCGTATTCCTCATGCATCGCCACCTGGGAATGGAGGGCATGCGACAGCAGGCCGCGCTCCGTGTCATACAGGGCCAGGCCGGTTTCGTCACAGGAGGATTCAACGCCGAGAACGATCATCGTTGGAAGCAAAGTAAAAAGGGGAATCCGCCATTGTAATGGAAAGCCCGCTTGCGAACCTTGGTATACGTGTATACAATTTATCGCATGAAAACACCCCCACCGCGCGCCCACGGCGGGCCCGCCATCCTTGCCGCACTGCGCGAAGCGATCAGCTGTGGCCAGCTGGCGCCGGGCGCCGTACTGCGCCAGGCCGAACTGGCCGAGCAATTCGGCACCAGCCGCATTCCCGTGCGCGAAGCATTGAATTCCCTGCAGGCCGAGGGCCTGGTCCAGATCGAGCCGAACCGGGGCGCCTTCGTCACCAGCTTGAGCGCGGATGAATTGCATGAACTGTTCGATTTGCGCGTGCTGCTGGAAACGGACGTATTGCGCCGCGCCGTGCCGCTGCACACGGAACGCAGCCTGCGCCGGCTGGAAGCTGTCCAGCATGAGCTGGATGGCGAAACGGAACCGCAGGAATGGCTGCGGCTTGACCGCAGCTTCCACGACGAGCTGTATGCGCCGAGCGCTCGCCCGCGCAGCCTGCAAATGATTGCCAGCCTGCGCGCTTCGGTCGAACGCTTCTACCTGTCCCACCTCGGGCCGGAAGCGCGCCGCCCGGGCTGGAACGACGAACACCAGCAGCTGATTGCGCTGCTGCGCGCGGGCGATGCGGAAAGCGCCTGCGCCATGCTGGCGCAGCACCTGCGACAGACCGAAAAGCTTGCCATATCAACCCTGGAGGGAGCTTCATCATGAGCCGTCATACCGCCGAAATAGCATGGCATCGCCACGATGCCGCATTCACCGATAACCGTTACAGCCGGCTGCATAAATGGACCTTCGACGGCGGCGCTGTGGTGCCGGGATCGTCCTCGCCGCATGTGGTGCGGGTGCCGTTGTCCGATCCGTCGGCCGTGGATCCTGAGGAGGCGTTCGTCGCCTCGCTCTCGAGCTGCCATATGCTGTGGTTCCTCAGCCTGGCCGCACGCGACGGCTATGTGGTCGACAGCTATGTCGATGCGGCGGAAGGGGAGATGCGGGATGGCTGGATCGCCGTGGTGACGCTGAAGCCGACGGTCGCTTTCTCGGGCGCGAAGGCGCCAACCGATGCAGAGCTGGAGCGCCTGCACCATGAAGCGCACGGAGAGTGCTTTTTGGCGCGCTCGGTCAAGACCGAGATAAAGGTGGAGGGGAGCTGGCGTTATTAATCCGGCGGACCCTGGCCGGCGGCGGCCGCATAGCGGGGGCCGGCCCGTGGGCCGTACCCCGGTTACCAGGGTCAAAGGGTTTTAAGGCCGCGCCAGCAGCTCGCGATGCGCCTCGCGCAGCACATGCGCCGTCGTATCCCAATCGATGCACGCATCGGTCACCGAGCAGCCGTATTTGAGTTCCGACAGATCCGCCGGAATCTTCTGGTTGCCTGCCACGATGTTGGACTCGATCATCACACCCACGATCGACTGGTTACCGTGCACGATCTGGTTCACCACATCGGTCATCACCAGCGGCTGCAGCTCCGGCTTCTTGTACGAGTTCGCATGCGAGCAATCGATCACGATATTGGCCGGCAGCTTAGCCTTCTGCAGCGACTGTTCCGCAATCGCCACCGACACCGAATCATAGTTCGGACGGCCATCGCCGCCGCGCAGCACCACATGCCCGTGCGGATTGCCGCGCGTACGCACCACCGACACCGAACCTTGGCTGTTAATGCCCAGGAAAGCATGCGGATTGGCCGCCGACAGGATAGCGTTGATCGCAATGCCGATATCGCCATCCGTGCCGTTCTTGAAGCCCACAGGGGTCGACAGGCCGGACGACATCTCGCGATGGGTCTGCGACTCCGTGGTGCGGGCGCCGATGGCGGTCCAGGCGATCAGGTCCCCCAGGTACTGCGGCGAGATGGGGTCCAGCGCCTCGGTCGCCGTCGGCAGGCCCAGTTCACAGACATCCAGCAGGAACTGGCGCGCCTTCAGCATGCCCTCGTCCACACGGAACGAGTCGTCCATATACGGATCATTGATATACCCCTTCCACCCCGTAGTGGTGCGCGGCTTCTCGAAATACACGCGCATCACCAGCAACATCGTCTCCTTCACCTCCTCCTGCAGCGCCTTCAGGCGGCGCGCATAATCCAGGCCCGCCACCGGATCGTGGATCGAGCAGGGACCCACCACCACGAACAGGCGCTTGTCCTTGCGGTCCAGGATGGCGCGCAGGTCGGCGCGGCCCTTGGTCACGGTATCGGAAGCCTTTTCGGTCAGCGGGAGTTTCGCATGCAGCTCCTCAGGAGTCGGCATGGAAGCGAAGGAAGTAACGTTAATGTTTTCGAGATTTTGGGCAATCATGATCAGTCTGCTTTTCACTGTGTTTTTACTACGGGGGTCTAACAGTGTAGCCGAAATGCCGTAAACTGGCAGGATGACGACTAAACAACCTTTTCTTGCCGCTCCGTTCATCAAGGAGATCGGCCGGGGCGTAAAGGGCGCCCGCAGCATGAACCGCGACGACGCGCGCGCCTTGTGGGCCGCTGTGCTGGATGGCCGGGTGTCCGACCTGGAGCTGGGCGGCATCCTGCTGTCGATGCGCATCAAAGGCGAATCGGTGGACGAACTGGAAGGCTTCCTGGAAGCCTCCGAAGCCTCGTTCCAGAAACTGCGCGCACCGGCGGGCGAGTATGTACCGGTGGTGATCCCCACCTACAACGGCGCCCGCAAGATGGCCAACCTGACGCCGCTGCTGGCCATGCTGCTGGCGCGCGAAGGCGTGCCGGTGCTGGTGCACGGCGTCGCCCACGACGTCGGCCGCGTCGCCACGGCCGAAGTATTCGAAGCGCTGGGCGTGCACGCCGTGGGTTCGCATGCCGAAGCCGAAGCCGCCATGGCCTCAGGCCAGCCAGCCTTCATCACCATCGACGTACTGGCGCCGCGCCTGGCCTGGATGCTGTCGCTGCGGCGCGTGCTCGGCGTCCGCAATTCCACGCACACGCTGGTGAAGATCATGCAACCGATGGAAGGGCCGGCGCTGCGGCTGGTGTCCTACACCCACCCCGAATACCTCGAATCGCTGGGTGAATTCTTCACGCTCAACAAAGGCCACGCCTTCCTGATGCGCGGCACGGAAGGCGAAACCGTCGCCAACGCCAACAAAGCGCAAAAGATCGACTGGTTCCACGACGGCGAACGCACCGTGCTGGTCGAGCGCCAGATGGAAGCCGACGAACTGCCCCATCTCCCCGAAGACAAAAGCGCCGAAGCCACTGCAGCCTGGATCCAGGCCGTGCTGCGCGGCGAAATCCCTGTTCCCGCCCCCATCGCCCAGCAAGCCGCCCACTGCCGCGATGTCGCCCAGCAAATGTCCATTTTGGGGCGGTACGGCGATCCGGCAGGAAGAAAAGTGGACATTCCTGGAGGAAATGTCCACTTTTCTTCCTGACCCCGAAGTGGACATTTGCCTGGCTGCACTCCTGTAAAATGGTGGGTTTGGTTTCGGGGCAGGGCGGTGGGATATGGCGAATCAGTACGATGTGGCAGTGATCGGCGCGGGCGCGGCGGGCATGATGTGCGCGGCGACCGCGGGCAAGCGCGGTAAGCGCGTGGTCCTGCTCGACCATGCGGAAAAACTGGCCGAGAAAATCCGCATCTCCGGCGGCGGGCGTTGTAATTTCACCAATATCAATGCTGGCCCGGCCAATTTCCTGTCCGAGAACCCGCACTTCGCCAAGAGCGCGCTGTCGCGCTTTACGCCGCACGATTTCCTGGCGCTGGTGAAAAAGCACCGCATCGGTTTCCACGAAAAGCATAAAGGCCAGCTGTTCTGCGACGACTCCGCCGAGCAGATCATCGACATGCTGCGCGCCGAATGCGCGGAAGGCGGCGTGCACTGGCGCATGCCGACCAAGGTGCAGGCCGTGGCGCAGAACGGCGCCGGCTTCGTGCTGCAGACCGATAACGGCGAGATCCACGCCAGCGCCGTGGTGGTGGCCACCGGCGGCCTGTCGATCCCCAAGATCGGCGCCACCGACTTCGGCTACCGCGTCGCCAAGCATTTCGGCCTGAAATTGGTGGAAACCCGTCCGGCCCTGGTGCCGCTCACCTTCGACGCCAATGAATGGGCGCCCTTCGTGCCGCTGGCTGGCGTTTCACTGGAAGTGGACGTGGAAACCGGCTCGTTGAAAGGCCGCAACCCGAGCGGCGCCCGCTTCCGCGAAGACCTGCTGTTCACCCACCGCGGCCTGAGCGGCCCGGCCATCCTGCAGATTTCCAGCTTCTGGCAGCCCGGCACGCCGATCACCCTCAACCTGTTGCCGGAGATGGACCTGGCGCAAACCCTGATCGAAGGCAAAGGCACGCTGAAGAAGCAGCTCGGCAACCTGCTGTCGCAATGGCTGCCGGCGCGCCTGGCCGAAGGCCTGCTGCAGGCGCACGGCTACGACCCCGAAGCGCGCATCGCCGACATGAAGGACGACGCGCTGCGCAAGCTGGGCCGCGCCGTCAACCAATGGACCATCACCCCCAACGGCTCGGAAGGCTACCGCAAGGCCGAAGTCACGCGCGGCGGGGTGGACACGCGCGAACTGTCGCAGCAATCGATGGAGTGCAAGAACGTGCCGGGCCTGTATTTCATCGGCGAAACGGTGGATGTGACGGGATGGTTGGGCGGCTACAACTTCCAGTGGGCCTGGGCTTCCGGAGTGGCAGCAGGGCTCGCAATCTGATATAGTTCGGCTCCCGGCAATGCTTTTTCCGCCGGTTTCATGATGTTGGCTGGGCTGAAATATTGCCCGCGAAAGACGTCGATATCCCATTCGGAACCGCCTGCATGGCCGGTTTGGCGTCTGTTGTCTCTTCCATTTTTGAGCAAAAGCTGCTAATATCGCTGTCTTTCCTGAACCCTAACGGTTTGAATTTTTACATGACTACTATCCGCCTTAAAGAAAACGAGCCGTTCGAAGTCGCAATGCGTCGCTTCAAGCGCACCATCGAAAAGACCGGTCTGCTGACCGAACTGCGCGCACGCGAGTTCTACGAAAAGCCAACCGCAGAGCGCAAGCGCAAGCTGGCAGCTGCCGTGAAGCGTCACTACAAGCGCATCCGCAGCCAGCAACTGCCTAAGAAGCTGTACTAATTTGACTCTTCGTTGGTCATCCTCGCAGGCGCATTGATCGCCACGGATGCCCACGCCAGAGTTTCAACCCGCTCCGGTCTGAACCGCAGCGGGTTTTCCTTTTTTCACGCACACTTTTGAGGTAGCTATGAGCCTGAAAGCCCAGATTTCTGAAGACATGAAAGCCGCCATGCGCGCCAAGGAAGCCGGCAAGCTGGCCACCATCCGCCTGATCCTGGCCGAAATCAAGCGCAAGGAAGTGGACGAGCAGATCGAAGTCAACGACGCCCAGACCGTGGCCATCGTTGAAAAGATGATCAAGCAGCGCAAGGATTCCATCACCCAGTTCGAAGCCGGCGGCCGCGCCGACCTGGCCGACATTGAAAAAGCCGAACTGGAAGTGCTGGTTGCCTACATGCCAGCCGGCCTGAGCGACGACGAAATTGCCGCCGAAGTGAAAGCCGCCGTCGCCGAATCCGGCGCAGCGGGTCCCGCCGACATGGGCAAAGTGATGGCCGTGCTGAAGCCCAAGCTGGCTGGCCGCGCCGACATGACTGCCGTCTCCGCCCTGGTCAAGAAAGCCCTGACCCCGGCATAATCTGCAGCCGAAGCGAAATGTCCACTTTGGGGTCAGGAAGGAATGTGGAGGATGACCCCCGGCCTATAGCACCGACTGGAAG